>JAJFGH010000014.1 GCA_021776275.1 Alphaproteobacteria bacterium
GGCGCAAACGTCCTATCGGGCGAGGCCGGCGACGACTTTCTTTCCGGGATGGACGGCGACGACACGCTGGCAGGCGGGTCGGGGGATGACTTTCTCGAAGGCGGTGGCGGCGACGACGTCTATCATTTCTACGGAGGCGAAACCGGCTTCGACGTCGTTCAGGATGGCTTCGGCGTAAATTTTGCCCGCTTGCTGGATTTCTCGGTAACGACCCAGGCCATCGGCGTCCTCGATGGCGGTAATCTCACCATCTTTTCCCATGATCCGGCGGCGCCCTTTGTCCTCTTTCAGCCGCTTTTTCGCGTGGATGGATATGGCGCCAATCCGGGCGCGTTTTCCGGGGTCGAGGTCGGGGGCGCTTTCTTCGCGACGGACGATATCGTTATCTAATCGTCCCGGGGGGGAAGAATTTTTCCTGGGTTTAGTAAGGCATTTGGGTCGAGGGTGCGTTTCAGCCGCGTCATCAAGGCGATCTCGGTCTCGGATTTGTAATGTGCCAGCGCCGCGCGCTTCATTTGTCCGACGCCGTGTTCGGCGGCAAAAGATCCGCCCATTTCAACCGCCAAATCATGGACCCACCTATTCACGCTTTCCCATTTGGCGAGAAAGGTTTCTTTGTTCGCGCCTTCCGGCTGGCTCAAATTGAAATGCAGATTGCCATCGCCGGCATGGCCAAAGGCAACGACGCGAACGCCCGGCAGCTTCTCGGTAACCAGGGCCGTCGCCCGGTCCATAAATTCCGGGAGCTTTGAAACCGGCACCGAAACGTCGTGCTTGATACTGCCGCCTTCCTGCTTTTGGGCCTCGGGCAGCGAATCGCGCAAGCGCCAGAACGCGTTTTTCTGTTCGAGTGTCTCGGCAATGGCCGCATCCTGAAGGAGGCCCAGCGCATTTGCCTTTTCCAAAAGCGCGACGAGAAGCGGCTGCAATGGGCTTGCCATGCTAGGGGACGTGCATTCCAGCAACGCATACCAATCGTACCGCGCCGCCAGCGGGTCGCGGGTTCCTGGAATGTGCGTCAACACGAAGTCGAGGCCGATCCGCGGCAACAGTTCAAAAGCGGTGAGATGTGCGCCGGCCTCTGCCTTGGCAAGCCGCAGCAATTCGATGGCCGCCTTGGGGTCGGATATGGCTGCGAAGGCGGTGGCGGTGTCCCTTGGCGCAGGAAAAAGTTTCAGCACGGCGGCCGTGACAATGCCAAGGGTTCCTTCGGCGCCGATAAAAAGCTGTTTCAAATCGTAGCCGGTGTTGTCCTTGCGCAAACCCCGAAGGCCGTTCCAGATGCTGCCATCCGCCAGCACGACTTCAAGCCCGAGCACAAGCTCGCGCGCGTTGCCATAGCGCAACACCGCATTGCCGCCGGCATTCGTGGAGAGCACGCCGCCGATTTGGGCGCTGCCTTCGGAAGCGAGGCGCAAAGGAAAGAGACGTTCGGCCCGTTCGGCCGCGGCCTGGATGTCGGCCAGGACACACCCCGCCTCGACCGTCATCGTGTCGTTGTCGGCATCCAATGCCAGAATGCGGTTCATTCGGCCAAGCTGTATGAGAATTTCATTGCCCGGCCCTTGGGGTGTGGCGCCGCCGACGAGGCCGGTATTGCCGCCCTGGGGAACGATTCCAATGCCGTGTTCCGCGCAAATGCGAACCACGAACGCCACCTCCTCCGTTGATTTTGGGCGGGCAAGGCCCAGGGCCTTGCCTTTGTAGCGTTCGCGGGCATCGACCAGGTGGGGGCCAAGGGCCGCCGCATCCTCGGACCAGCCTTTGGGGCCAAGGGCCGCCGCCAGTGCCGGAATGGCCTTCGCCATTTGCGCGTTCGCCATGGCTAGCCGTCCTTCCCTTGACCTTGTGCGAGCTTGGCGTCAACGCCGGCACTTGGCGCGGCAGCACGGCGCAGGCGGTCGTTGATGGCGATGCCCAGGCCTTCTTCCGGGATCGGCATGATGGCAATTGCCTGAAAGCCCGGCCAATCAAGTTCGCGCAGCAACCCATAAAGATTTGCCGCCGCTTCGATCAACTCACCGGAGGGGCTTAAGTTCCGCTCGGCTGTAAACCCGGTGAGGGAATGGGGGCCGAAAGAAAGCAACGCTTCCCCCGGTTCGATGGCGGTTGCGTTCAAGCGCACCGGGATCGAAGGCGCGTAATGCCGGTCGGCCATGCCGGGGGAGCGCGGCTTTTTCGAATCCTCCAAGCTTGCTCGTTGCAAAGGCCCGATCTCCGCGGCAAGCATTTCTTCGGTGACGCTGCCGGGCCGAAGCAAATAGGGCGCGTCGCCGCTGAGGTCCAACACCGTCGACTCGATACCGATTTCACAGGCGCCGCCATCGAGAATGAGATCCACCGCCGTGCCAAGCGAGGCGGCAACGTGCGCGGCCTTCGTCGGGCTGATGTTGCCGGAGCGATTGGCGCTTGGGGCGGCAATCGGGCGTGCCACCAATTTCAGAAGCGTTTGCGCAATTTCATTGGCGGGTGCGCGTAACGCAACGGTGGGAAGGCCGGCGCTGGCGGTGGGAGAGACTTTCGACTTCTCCTGGCGTTTTAAAACAAGGGTCAGGGAGCCTGGCCAAAAGCGTTTGGCAATCTGCCGTGCCCGATCGTCGAACACCGCCACTTTTTCCGCCGCCGCAAGGTCCGCCACATGCACGATCAAGGGATTGAAAGAAGGGCGGGACTTGATGGCATAGATCCGTGCGATGGCTTGCTCGTTGGTTGCGTCCGCGCCAAGGCCGTACACGGTTTCCGTCGGAAAGGCGACGAGGCGGCCCTCGCGAAGCAGTTTTGCGGCGAATTTTAAATTTGCCGAAATTGCCGGTTTGATTTGGGATTCGGGCTCGTTCACAGCGTTGCTCTGGCCTTTGGGGAAGAGGAGTGTAGCGAAGTTTCGCCCTTTCGGGCATGGGCGGCGGCGAAGGTCTATTTTGCGGCGCAACGAAAATAGCGCTTATTTTGCATCGCAAAATATTACAGGTCGTCAATTTCGAAAAATGGCCCATGCGGGCGGTGGGTATAACCGTTATATTTGTAAGTGTTTTTTACGGGCTTTCCGCCTAAATTTCCGGTTTTCTTGTTGCAATGCACCAAGCACCGGTGATATGGTGCGCTGCATTAGGACGGGCGGTGCCACCTCCCCCCCTAGAACTTAGGCGCCGCGTCCTCATCTTAAGTGTATCCTCCCTTAACGACTTTGGGGCCGCGTCATGCGGCCCCATTTTTTTTGCTTTTTTTCCGGTGGCCGATCCATGAAAAGCGCGCCCGTCCGCGAGGCGCTGCCATTTGTTGCGTTTACCATATTGAGTGGTTTGCGAATTCGAGCCGATCCTTTATCTAAATTGGATGCCGGTGAAAACGCCGGTTGGTTCAGGAGGGGGGCGGCTTTTACGATGGCTTACATTCTGCTTGCCGAAGACGATGGATCGATGCGGGAATTTCTGGCCCGCTCCCTCCGGCGTGCGGGCCATATTGTCGAGGATGTCGGCGATGGCAACGACGCCCTGGGCCTTATTCGCGGCCAACAGAATTTCGATCTCTTGCTGGCCGACATCGTGATGCCGGGAATCGACGGGATTGAGCTTGCCCAGCGCGTCTCCGGCGAATACCCGAAGGTGAAGATCATGCTGATCACAGGCTTTGCGGTCGTTGCCGTGCGCGCCAAAGAGGCGTTCGGAAACCGGACGAAAGTGCTGTCGAAGCCCTTTCACCTGAACGATCTCATTGAACAGGTTGAAACCCTTCTCGCCGCCTGAAGGCGGGGAGGGGCTTGCAAAGCGGTTGCGTTCCGGCATAATCGCCGCGCTTCAAGCGCTTAAACGGCGTTTGCAGGGCGGTTAGCTCAGCGGGAGAGCGCTGCGTTGACATCGCAGAGGTCACTGGTTCGATCCCAGTACCGCCCACCACTTTTTTAAAGCCCGGCGTTTTCCATAAGCTGCCTGGCGGTGCGTTTTGCCAATTTTGCCGCGCCGCGCTCGCCGGCGACATGGGCCATGACGATGGCCCCCTCCGCCAACAGCATCAGCCCGGCAGCCAGTTCCCGGGGCTTTGTTGCGCCGGCGCGGGCGGCAAGCTCGCGCAGATATTTCAAGATTAGATGTTTGTGTTCGCCTGCGGCAACGTAGATCGGATCCTGGGGCGCGGCATATTCGGCGGCGGCGTTGATGAACATGCAGCCGGAAAAATCCCGTTCGCCGAACCATTCGTCGAGGACATCGAAGACGGCAAGCAATTGCGCCGCCGGGGTCTCGGCCAGGGTTTCGACCTGGCGGACGAGCCGGTCGCGAAACGCCCGGTCGCGGTGACGCAGGGCCGCGAGGATCAGGTCGTCCTTCGATTTGAAGTGCTTGTACAGGGTCATCTTGGCGACC
>JAJFGH010000131.1 GCA_021776275.1 Alphaproteobacteria bacterium
CGGCCCGGGCGACCCCATGGGGGGAATTTGCCGCGGCCAGGCGCGCGATCTTCGCCTGAAAAGTGTCGAGCAGTTCTTGCCGGTCTGCGTTTTTTTGTTCCTGTCCTTCGTCATGTGCCATCAGAACAGGCAGTAAAATTACGGACAGGTCTTCAAGGACGAAAAGTTTTTCTTCCTGATGCTTTGGCACAAGATCCTGAGGGATCATGACTCCGTCGATTTCCGGCAATTCGGAAAGCGTTTCTTTTAACGCCGCCGCCTTTTCCATATCGCTGGCCAGGACGGTAATGGCGTAAGGATCAATATCGCCCGCTGCCAGAAGGTCCTTGAAGGTGTGCATGGCTTCGCTGTTCGGGTTCTGAAGGTTCAGCGGATTGAAGTCGAACCGCGCAAAAGGAAGCGCCGCAAAACCCAAGACGGCAAGAACGCCACTGACGGTGACGATCTTGCGCGCATGGCGGCGAACGATTTTTGCGAAATCGAACGGCTTGCCCAGGGAACGCGAGGATTGCCGCGGCGGCATCAAGGCGAGAAGCGCCGGCAGCACCGTAAGGTTGGCAAATAGCGCGATGAACATGCTGGTTCCGGCAATCAGGCCAAGCTCGGCGACGCCCCGATAATCCGTCGGCAGGAAAGCATAAAACCCAATGGCTGCGGCGGTCGCGCAAAAGGTCAGCGCCCCGCCAACCCCCTTTGCCGCGTGTTCAAGCGCCCCAAGCCTGTCCGCGCCCCGATGGATTTCCTCACGGAAGCGTAGGGCAAAGTGAATGCCGAAATCGACGCTCAACCCGACAAAGAGAACGGCGAAGGCAACGGAGATCAGGTTGAGGTGCCCGATCGCAAAGGCAGCGAAGGCGAGGCTCCAGGCGAGCCCCATGATCAGGGTCAAAATGGCGGCTAGGGCGAGGCGTGCCGAGCCAAGACCGATCAGCAGAAAGCCGGTTACCAGGGTGATGGACAGAAGCCCCACCAGGCCGATGCCCTCCTGAATGCTTTGAAGCTCGGCCTCATCAAGGGCGGCGGAGCCGGTGAGGCGCACGCGAATGTCGCTCTGGGCCTCCAGCGGTTCGGCAAGTTTCCGGATTGCATCCATGGCGGTTTTTGCCGGCGCGAGACTGGAGAAATCCAACATCGGCTGCACGGCGATGAATTGCTGTCCGCGGGAGGCCTGGGACTTCCCTTCGATCAAATCTTTCCAGGAAAGCGTAACTGGGTGCGCGCTCGGCAGGGCCTCGACGACATCCGCCATGCGGTTGAGCAGGCGTTCCAGGCCTTTGGTCTTTTCCTCATCCTCCGCTTGCCGTTTCACAAGGTCCTCGACGGCAAGGCCCAGCATGTCGAAAAGGCCGTCAAGATTGGGATGCCTTGCGAGGGTTCCAAGAAAAGGCTGCGCCTGGGAAAGCTGAAGGGCGAGTTCGTCCAGCTCCTCCATGTCCAGATAGAGAAGCCCCTGCCGTTTAAAATAAGGATCCGATGGCGGATAAAAGACCGTTTGAAACCGGGTTGGCTGTGCGCGCAAACGCTCGGCAAGTTCCGTCGCGGCCGCATCCACCTGGTCGGGGTTGTCGCCGTCGACGACAACGAGGATCACGTCCGAATATTGCGGAAAGGCAGCCTTGATGGCCTCGGCGTTCTGCCGGAACGGCAGATCCGGTGAAAGCATGTCCGTCGTTTGGGTGTTGATGCCAAGCGTCCCGGCCGCGTAAAGGAGCAGGCCGATCGTTGCGGCAATGGCGGCGAGGACGACCCATTTTGCCCGGCGAAGAAGGAGCCGCATCCACTTGGCGAGCAAATGGCGGTACCAGTCGGTTATCCGGTCCATCACGAAAACGTCATTTAATTCTTTGAAAACGAGAGGGTGAAAGCGGCCTGGCCGCCATCATAAGGATATAGGGGTGTTTTCTCACCCAGAAATGCTTAAATATTAGGCCAGCCCTCAAGGGTGTAGGAAAGCATGGAAGGAAGACGGCATGCAGCTCCGATGGACGCGGGGGATCCTAATAACGGCCATCGCCGCCATGGTGCTGGCCACGCCGCTTCGTGCCGAACCGCTTGAGCCGGTTGCCGCCATCGAGAAGCTGCATGACAAGCTGATTTCCGTGATGCAGCAGGCGAAGGAGCTTGGCTACGCAGGCCGACGCGAGGCGCTAACGCCGATCCTTCTGGCCACCTTCGATCTTCGGCGAATGGCGCGCGTGACGGTGGGCCGTCATTGGAGGGACATGGACAATGCCCAGAAGGATTCTCTCGTCCAGGCGTTCACGGAGATGACCATCTCGAATTACGCCTCGCGTTTTAACGGCTTCTCCGGGGAATATTTTGAAACCATGGGGACGCTGCAGACACCCCATGGCGATACCGTCGTCCAGACGCAGATCGTGACCTCCGACGAAAAAATTCGCATTGACTATTTGCTCCGAAAATCGAAAGAAAAATGGGGAATCATTGACGTTTTCCTCAAAGGGACGATTAGCGAGCTTGCGGCCAGACGTTCGGAATATATGACCGTTATCCGTGACCGGGGGGTGGACGCGCTGATCGAGGCTGTGCAGGAAAAGGCCATGAGCCTGGCCGAGAACCGCTAACGGTCTTCCGTCAGGTGTTGTGGGATGCGTAACTTTTTTCTTCTTTTCTTCTTCGGACTGGTTTTGTCCATTTTGCCATGGTGGCCGGCGATGGCTGCGGATCTTCGGGTTCAGGTGGCGGCGCTGCAAAGCCGCAACGGCGTGATGCGTTTTGCCTTGTATGACCGGGAAGCCGCTTTCCCCACCTATGAAGGCCGCTGCGCGTATCTTGATGTGCCGGTCCCAAAGAGCGGGCCGGCCGAGGCGGTCTTTACGGATCTGGCGCCCGGCCGCTATGCCATTGCTGTCTATCACGATGAAAACGGCAATGGCGAATTCGACCAGGGACTTTTTGGCTTTCCGCTGGAAGGCTATGGCTTCAGCAGGGATGCGCGCGGCTTTCTTGCCGCGCCGAGCTTTTCTTCTGCGGCCGTCGTTCTGGGCGAAGGTGGGAAGACGATCCGGATCGGGCTTTCTTACTAAGCCACAACGAAAAACGGCGCCCGAAAAGGGCGCCGTTTTTTTAAAGAAAGCTTGCTTGTGGCGTCAGTGACCGTCGCCGTTGCTGTCATCCGGATAGGAATACCCAAATGGGCTTGATTCGCTGTCCATCGGCAATTTGCCGTCGTGGATTTTGTCCAGACGATCCTGCCGATAAAGGCTCCGAAGCGTGGCGTAAAGATCGATCGCCGTTCTTTGCAATTCGTCAAAGCGCTCGATGTTTCTTTCGCGCCGGCCAAGTGCGCTAAGCCCACCGCGTGCGTAAGTGATCCATTCCTTGTCTTCGTGGTTGGCCCATAAGCGGAACGGGTCTGCAAAGCTGTCGACAAGACCGCCTATGAGATCGCGCGGGTTCGACGGCCCGGCGAGGGGCAGCATCAAATAAGGGCCTTCGGGAATTCCCCAAACGGCCATGGTCTGTCCAAAGTCCTCGACATGGGGTTCCATTCCCCAATCCGCGGCGACGTCGAAAACGCCAGCCACGCCAACCGTTGAATTCACGACGAAGCGCCCAACCGTTGTTGCGCCGCGCTCGAATTTCCCCTGAAGGATATCGTTCGCGAGCACGGTCGGTGCCTGAAGATTCCGAAGGGCATTGCGAAGGCCTTGCCGTACGCGTTCCGGCAGCAAGAAACGGTAGCCTTGCGCGGTCGGCTTAAAGAGGAAGCGGTCGAGGATAAGGTTGAGGTCGAGGATGCCCCGGTTCACATATTCGATCGGGTCGTTTATGTCCTCTCCCTGCTGGGCGCGGGCGTCCGACAACGGCAGCCCCAACATGCCTAGCAAGGCAACCATTCCAAGAATTCTGGTGGATTGCACCCGAACCCATTCAGCAAGTGACCGGCCTTCACGCATTCATCGACTCCTAAACTGGCTAACTCCCTAGCCTTTTTCGGAAAATATCACCCTTTTACCCATCTAGCAAACGGTCGATCTTTGTTCGCCAGCCATTGTCGGTGAAATTTTCTTACTATTTCCTTGCCGAAAGTTCAACCATGGGAAGGCCTTGACTGGGCTTGCCTTTTCAAGGGTCTCGCTCGTGACTTGCGGCGGCGTCTGGCCTATTCTCCGCGCATTCTTCGCAAAGGGGTTCCTAGGAATGCGCTGGCGAAGCGTTTCGGCAAAGGAGGCGGAAAATGGCAAGCCCCGTTCTTACCGGGTCTCAAAAAGACGCTTTTCACCAGGATGGATTTGCCATCGTCCGGCGCCTTTTTGATGCGGACGCCATGGGCGAGATAGAAGCCTGGACAAATGAAATTGTCGCCATGTCGGAAGTTCCGGGCAAGCACATGGTCTATTACGAAGACGATTTGCGGGTCCCTGGCAAGCGGGTCCTGCAGCGGATCGAGAATTTTTCGCCTTATCACGAAGGCTTCCATGCGCTTTTCAACGGCCCGCGTATGTTGGGTGCCGTTTCGGAGCTTTTTGGTGAGCCTGCCGTTCTATTCAAAGAGAAGATCAACTTCAAACTGCCGGGTGGTGGTGGGTTCAAGCTGCATCAGGACCAGCAGGCGGGCTGGGGGGACTATGCCGACCTCTTTATCACGATGCTGATCAGCATCGACGAGGCTACGCAGGAAAATGGCTGCCTCGAACTTGCCGCCGGGCATCATGGGAAAGGGCTTCTGGGCAAGGAATGGGCGCCTTTAAACGAGAAAGACGCCAAGCGGGAAGGGTTCAAGCTGGTGTCTTTTGTAAGCCAACCGGGCGACGCGGCTTTCTTCGATTCTTTTGCGCCACACCAATCGCATCCGAATAAGACGGAGACGCCAAGGCGCGTGCTTTACGTCACCTACAACAAGGCGTCGGCTGGCGATCATCGGGTTCGCTACTATGCGGACAAGCGACAAAATTTTCCGCCGGATATTGAGCGCGAAGACGGCAAGACCTACGTCTTTCGCGTTTGAGGCCGCCATTGGAGAAGAAAGGGAATCGGGTCGCCATGCCGAGCTGGGATCAACGCGCGGGCCGCTTCCTTTCCCGAAGATTGGCACGCACGCCTATAACGCCCAACCACGTTTCGCTTGCTTCGCTGCTTCTGGCGGTGGCGGGAACTGCACTTTTCGCAACCGGGGAAGCATCGGATGCCCGTTGGGGGGCGTTTCTTTTTGTTCTTGGGCGCATGGCGGACCATGTGGATGGCGAGCTTGCGCGCCTGACCGGGCAAGCAACGCGTTTCGGCTATTACTTGGATTACACCGTCGGCACGGTCAGCTACACCGCGCTATTTCTTTGTTTGGGGCTTGGCTTCCGGGAAAGCGCACTCGGCGAGTGGTCGCTTGTCCTTGGGGGGGTTGCGGCCTTCGCCGCCTTTGTCACAACCTTTGTGCTGATCGGCGTCGATCGCGAACGCGGCGGTGGTGCGATGGGCTACGCCTCTTTTGCCGGCTTCGAGCTGCAAGACGGCATCTATTTGCTGTTGCCGATCACCTGGCTCGGTTGGCTGATGCCCTTCTTTGCCGCCGCTGCCATCGGAACGGCTTGTTACTTTCTATGGGCGATTTGGTCTTTTCTTCAAGTTCGGCGGGGAAATTTGAGAAGCAGCGATTAGCTTCGTTTCGTCGTGGTGCGAAAGCGCCAATACACATAGATGGCAAATGCCGGAGCACCGATTGCGGCGGCGATCATCAGGCTTTCGCCCCAGCCGAGCCACATGGCAATCGGCACGGCGAGAATCCCATCGTCCGGATCGAAACCGCCGGTACCTGCGAAGGCGGGCTTGCCGCGCCCCTCACGGTTTTCCATCTGCACGACGAGGCCAAGAATGGCGGCAACCGCCGCTCCGGCCAGTAGGCCCATTGGAATGGCCCAGATCCCAAGGCTGCTTTCGCGAAGGCCGATGCCGATGCCGATAAGGACGCTTGCATTCACGATGGCGTCCGAAGCCAGATCGAAACGATGGCCCCAATCCGTAACGATGCCGGTCAGGCGCGCAAGCTCGCCATCGGCACGATCCAGGGCAACGGAAAGCAGGAAAAAAACGCCGCCAAGAAGCGTCCAGAACGGGTCCCCGCTCGCATAAGCGGCCGCCGCCCCAAGGCCAGCCGCAAGGCGCAGGGCCGTCACCTGGTTGGGCGTAACCGGCGTATGGGCAAGGACGCGCGCCGATGGGCGAACGAGGCGGTGGATCCAAGTATTGTGGCTCATGCGTTTTGCTTTGCTCAGCTGTGGCCTTCGGCGGGATCCTAGCCGTGGAGCCTATGAAAACAAGGTTTTTCGTTCGGCTTTCATTGACAGTTTCGGGCGCACGGGCTTTCCTGATTTGGCGATGGGAAGAAAAACATGAGCAATTTTCCAAAACAGCCGCTGTTGCTGACACCGGGGCCGATCACCACGTCTCCGGCAACGAAGGAAGCGATGCTTCGCGACTGGGGCTCACGGGATCGCGATTTCATCGCGCTTACGCGCCATATCCGCGAACAGCTTCTCGAATTGGCGGGCGGCGGCAAAGCCCATGTCTGCATGCCGGTTCAGGGCAGCGGGACCTTCGCCATGGAGGCAGCCCTCGGCACGCTTCTGCCGCGCGAAGGGAAGCTGCTCGTCCTCGTCAACGGTGCCTATGGTGCCCGGATTGCCGAGATCGCCCATCACATGGGCCGCGGCTCGACGACGGCGTCTTTTGACGAGGCTGTCCCCCTGGATCCGGGGGCGGTTGCGGAAGCCTTGGATGCGGACCCGGCAATTACCCATGTGGCAGCCGTTCATTGTGAGACCGGCGCCGGGCTTTTGAACCCGATCGAGGAGATTGCAAACGTCGTCGCCGAAAAGGGCCGCTACTTTCTTCTCGATGCGATCAGCACGTTCGGTGCGTTGCCGCTTGATGTCGCCAGGGTTCCTTGCGATGCGGTGATTGCTTCGGCAAACAAATGTTTGGAGGGCGTGCCGGGAGTCGGCTTTGCAATTTTAAAACAGGAATCCCTTGCCAAGGCCGAGGGGAACGCGACGTCCTTGAGTTTGGATCTCTTCGATCAATGGCGCGCGCTCGAGAAAACCGGCCAATGGCGTTTCACGCCACCTACCCATGTGCTTGCGGCTCTTGACCAGGCGTTGAAGGAGCACGCGGACGAAGGCGGCGTCGCAGGCCGCGGCGCGCGTTACCAAAAGAACGCCCATCTTCTGGTCGAAGGCATGCGCACGCTTGGGTTTAAGGCGTTTTTACCGGACAGCATTCAAGCGCCGGTCATCGTTGCCTTTCATTCGCCGCCGGACCCGAAATTTTCCTTTCCGGCGTTTTACGATTTTCTCCGGGACAAGGGCTACGCCATCTACCCAGGAAAAGTGACGGCAGCCGATACCTTCCGGATCGGCTGCATCGGGCAGGTTTTTGAGAAAGACATCCGGGGCGTGCTTGCCGCCACCCGCGAGGCGGTGGCGGCTTTGGGAATTGCGCGTCTGTCGTAGCGTTGGAAAAGCGCCTAGGTCTTGCCGAGAAAGGCCTGGAAGCGCCGGGCAATGTTGGCCGGCGTTTCCGTCGGACGGCCAAGCCCGGCAAGCGAGCCGGGGCGGATGCGAAGATGAAGAAGCGTGGGGCCGGGAAGGGACGCTGCGCGCTGGAAGGCTTTTCGAAATCCTTCGCAACTGTCGGCAACAAAAGCGTGGGCATAGCCGCATGCCAGGGCGACGGCGGCAAAATCCACGCTATCGGAGACCGTTGCCTGACCACCCGTCGAATCGTGCATGCCGTTGTCGAGCAGCAGGTGCAGAAAATTCTTCGGCGCATAGGCGCCGATGGTTGCCAGGGTTCCCAGTTTCATGAGCGCGGCCCCATCGCCATCCAGCACAACGACCGGGCGTGCAACGTTCAAGGCAACGCCCAGGCCAAGCCCGCTTGCGCAGCCCATGGAGCCGACTTGGTAGAGGTGCTGCTCGCGATCGCTAAGGGTAAAAAGTTCGCGTCCGCATTTCCCGGTGGTGGCTATGACGGCGGTTGCCTCTCCGACAAGCTCTAGGAACGCGCCCAGCGCTTCCGCGCGCGAAGGCCGTTCGCCGGTGCCGCAGAAATCCTGCCGTTTGCCCGGTGGCGGGGGCGTGCGCGCGGGCGCATCCAGGCCGTCGTTTTGAACCGAACCCTTTTCCATGATGAAGGCATAGGGACGTTCCGTTTCGGCCATGCTCTGCACCGCCGCTTCGAGTGCGGCTGGGATGGCGGAACTTTCCTTCGGAAAGGGTTGGTGGGGAATCTCCATGTCGTCCAGCAGGCGATCCGTAATCCGTCCCATCAATTCATGCTGGGGCTCGTCCTTCAGCCCCGGTTGCCCGCGCCATGTCGTAACCAGAAGAACCGGAATGCGAAACGGATAGGTAAGGGAGGTCAATGGGTTCACGGTGTTCCCGAGACCGGAATTTTGGCACATGGCGACGCCGCGTTTGCCTGCAAGCCAAGCGCCCGCCGCAATGGCGATGGCTTCGCCCTCGCTGGCCGCGCCGATATAGCGAAGGCCCGGATGGCCGATCGCGCGATTGATGAATGGCGTCAAGAACGAGCAGGGCACGCCCGTATAGAAATCGAACCCACGCTCGCGCGCCGGTTCAAGGAATGCATCTGCCTTGATCATAAAAAGTTGCGTGCTTTCGCGAGGTCGAAAGGATCGTCGATGTCAAGCCAATGGCCGGTGATGTATTGCACCCGGATTTTATGGCCTGCCTCGACCAGCCGATTGAAGAGGTCCGGCATATCCGCCGCTTGCAAGGTGCCGTCCTTCTCCATCACCTCGATCTCGTCGCGAACGATTTTCGCGCCGGCCGGGCTAAGCAAAACAAGTCCGACCCACTCGCCGGTAATGCTGTCGAGGGCAATTTTCGTTCCGACGCGTAGCAGCCGCGCCGTATCGCCTTCCAGATAGTCGGGGTGGAAAGGCTGGTCGCATTGGACAAAATCCCGTGTTCGTTTCTGCGTTTGGCGTTCCTGCCAAAGGGCATCGGCAACCACGGTAATGTCGGCGTCCGACGTTTGAAGCTGATCGAGGATGTAGCTTCGATAGAGGATGTCGCCATAGGAAATCAGGCAGGGCCCGTCTTCCATCTGGTCGCTTGCGCAAGCCAGCGACGCCACTTCTCCGGTATTGGCAAAATCCGCGTTCGTGCGCAGGTTGATCGCGGGAATGTCGATGGTGTCCTCGCGATAGCCGCTTACGACGGTAACGTTGCGGATGCCACTCTCGCGGATGGTCGCCAGCATCGTGCGCAGGAGGGGTTTTCCGCGAACGTCGATCATGCATTTTGGCCGGTCTTCCGTAAGCGGGCCAAGGGAATCGCCTCGCGTAGCTGCAAGAATAATGGCGCGCGCGTTTTCGCCTTTTTGCGGCAAGTAGCGCTGTTCCGCTTCCTTCAGTTCCGTCTGTCCCGAAAGGGCAAAAACGTCCTTTACTGTCGCAATGCTGTCTTCGATGTTGACGAGGCTCCGGCTTTCATGGATTTGCCTGCTGATGTCCCGCATGCCAGAAATCGCGGCGCGCAAATTGTGATTTGCCCAGATGATCGTCGAAATATCTGCTTTCTCGAATTGTTCCGTCGGCGTGGCGTAGTACATCGTCGGCACGATGACGACCGGGCAGGTATCCCCCCATTCCTTCATGAAGGCGAAGATTTCGTCCGGTGTTTTTTCTTTGGAATGCACCAGCAACGCATCGGCGCCCGCCCGGTAATAGGCTTCGGCGCGGCGAAGCGCCTCGTCCAGGCCCCAGCCAGCGATGAAGGCTTCGATCCGCGCGATAACGCAGAAATCGGGGTCGAGCTGGCTGTCTTTGCCTGCCTTGATCTTGCCGCAAAACTCGTCGATGTCGGCGAGGGGCTGCCCTTCGCCCAGAAAGGA
>JAJFGH010000132.1 GCA_021776275.1 Alphaproteobacteria bacterium
ATTCGGACGCGCAGGCGGCCCTCGAAGGGCTTCTCTTCGATGACATGACGATCCTGTCCGGCGGCTTCGGCCTCTGCGGCATCCCGGAACATTTGATTCTCGCGATCCGGGATTCGGGCGTGAAGGGGCTTACCATCGTCAGCAACAATTGCGGCATCGACGGGTTTGGCCTTGGCGTCCTTTTGGAGACCCGCCAGATCCGCAAAATGGTTTCTTCCTATGTCGGCGAAAACAAGCTGTTCGAGCAGCTGTATCTGAACGGCGAGCTGGAGCTGGAATTTAACCCCCAGGGCACCCTTGCCGAGCGCATCCGCGCCGGCGGCGCCGGCATTCCGGCCTTTTTCACAAAAACCGGCTACGGCACGGTCATCGCCGACGGCAAGGAAACGCGCGAATTCGACGGCGAAAATTACATCATGGAACGGGGCATCGTCGGCGATTTGGCCATCGTCAAAGCCTGGAAGGGGGATACGGAAGGCAATCTCCTCTACCGCAAGACGGCGCGGAATTTTAATCCGATGATGGCAGCGGCTGGCAAAACATGCGTCGTCGAGGTCGAACACCTCGTCACGCCGAGCGAGATCGACCCGGACCAGGTCCATACCCCCGGCATCTTCGTTCAGCGAATCGTCAAGGGCGACCATTTCGAAAAACGGATCGAACGGCGAACGACCCAGCCGCGTCCGGAACCGGCGGCGTAAGGGAGAAGAAAGATGCCTTGGTCACGCGATGAAATGGCCCAACGCGCCGCGAAAGAATTGCAAGACGGCTATTACGTCAATCTTGGAATCGGCATGCCGACCCTGGTTGCCAATTTCATTCCCGACGGCGTAACGGTCACCCTGCAAAGCGAGAACGGCATGCTTGGCATGGGCCCCTTCCCTTACGAAGGCGAGGAAGACGCCGATCTCATCAATGCCGGCAAGCAGACGATCACGGAACTGGAAAGCAGCAGCTATTTCGACAGCGCGACTTCCTTCGGCATGATCCGTGGCGGCCATATCGACCTT
This sequence comes from Alphaproteobacteria bacterium, assembly GCA_021776275.1. Classification (GTDB taxonomy): domain Bacteria; phylum Pseudomonadota; class Alphaproteobacteria. The sequence goes on from JAJFGH010000132.1 coordinate 1,011, forward strand.
TCCATCCTTGGCGCCATGCAGGTCGCGGAAAACGGCGATCTCGCCAATTGGATGATCCCCGGAAAGATGGTGAAGGGCATGGGCGGCGCGATGGACCTTGTCGCCGGCGTGAAGAAAGTCGTCGTCATGATGGATCACAACGCAAAGGACGGCGCGCCAAAACTTTTGAAGCGCTGCATCTTGCCGCTAACGGGCGCTGGCGTCGTCGACATGGTGATTTCGGATCTTGGCGTTTTTGAAATCGGTAAGGACGGCGTGACGCTTACCGAGCTTGCGCCGGGGATCAGCGTCGAAGACGCGCGCGAGCGGACGGAAGCGCATTTCGCCGTTGCCGCAGGCCTCTAACTCAGAGGCGCCACCCGAAAAGGGTGCACTTCGATTTCCTGCCAGACGTTCCCGGTCACATATGGGTCCCGGCTAAGCCAGGCATCCAGCTCCTCGCGCGACGGGAACTCGACCATGCAACAGGAACCGATCATCTTGCCGTCCTCGTCGAGAAGGGCGCCGCCATTAATCATCTCGCCGCAGGCGTGCATTTTCTTGGCCCCTTCGAGATGGGCTTCGCGCACTTTCATGCGCCGATCGAGCGCATCCGCATCCGTTCCGTCGCGGGCAATGACTAGAAACTGCATCGGCCTTTCCTCCAATTCACGCACCGGCTCGCAAGCCTTTCCCAAAGTATGGCATTTCCGGCTTTTTTTGGCGAGGGCACAGCCATTGCCGCAAGGCGCCGCCAATCGTAAATTGGCGCCATGCAAAAGCCCTTCGACCGGATAAAGGTCCCGCCAACGCTTTCTTCCGCCAGGCAGGGCGCCCTTTGGATGACGGCGGCGGCCTTCACCTTCGCCATTCTGATCGGCCTGATTCGCTTCATCGCCTCGGAATACGCCTACCACCCCTTCGAAATTGCGTTCTTTCGCAATTTCTTCGGGCTTCTGTTCATGCTGCCCTGGCTTTTCCGCGCCGGGTTCCAGGTGCTGCACACCCAGCGCATGGGCCTGCACGTCACGCGAAGCCTGGTTGGGCTGGTCGCCATGCTGACCTGGTTTACGGCCATCACCTGGATGCCCCTTGCCGAAGCCGTCGCACTAAGCTTCACGGTGCCCCTTTTCGCCACCGCCGCCGCGCCCTTTTTTCTTGGCGAACGCGTCGGCTGGCGGCGATGGAGCGCGACCTCCGTCGGTTTCCTCGGCGCCATGCTGTTGCTCCGGCCCGGCAGCGAGGCGATTGCGCCCGCCGCCCTGCTTGTTCTTTTTTCGGCGGCGATGATGGCCGTTTCCGTCATCTTGATTAAGATCCTGTCCCGGAGCGAATCGGCGAATGTGACCGTCACCTACATGCTGATTTTTCTGACGCCGCTTTCGCTGATCCCGGCCTTGTTCGTTTGGAAAATGCCGGTGCTGGCGGAATTGCCGGCGCTGATCGCGCTTGGCGTCACCGCCACCCTTGCCCATCTGGCAATGACGCGGGCTTTTTCCGTGACCGATGTTACCGCCATCCTGCCTTTCGATTATTTGCGCCTTCCCTTCGTTGCGACGATCGGGTTCTTCGCCTTTGGGGAAATGCCGGATGTCTGGACATGGATCGGCGGCGGCATCATCGCCCTTGCCGCCATCTACATCGCGGAACGCGAATCCCGCCTGCAGCGAACGCCGATCACACCGGCCTCGGCCGCGGCGGTCGAAGGAGCGGGACCAACCGTCATGCGGGAAAGGCCGAACGGGCCTGAGGAAAGCGCGAAACCGGATTAAGACGGCGTTCGCGAATTATTTTTCGCGCGACGGCGCCACCTCGTCAATGAGGCGGGCAAGGTTGATGTCTTTTTGCGTAAGGCCGCCCGCGTCATGGGTGCTTAGGATAATTTCGACCCGGTTGTAGACGTTGAACCATTCCGGGTGGTGGCCGTGTTTCTCTGCAAAAAAAGCGACCCGCACCATAAAGGCAAAGGCCTCGGAAAAATCCGCAAAGTGATAGGTTTTGCGGATCGCGTCCCGTTCTTCATGCTCGATCCAGCCGTGAATTTCGTGAAGGGCCGTCGTGCGGTCCATGCCAACCAGTTTTTCAGACATTGCTTCCCCCTTTTTTTCCGATCGCGTCGCGTCCACCTTGAAAGATGGTCCCGGCGAAGCGGAAGATCAAGCACTCGCGGTTAAAGACAGGCATGAACGGCGGCGCGGACCGCCGGTACGACCTCTTCTTCAAACCAGGGGTTCTTCCGAAGCCACAGCCGGTTGCGCGGGCTTGGATGCGGCAGGGGATAAAAACGCGGCGCAAATTCGCGCCAGGCGCGGACGGTTTCGGTCAAGGTCGGGCGTATGCGCGCCTCCAAATAATGGGCCTGGGCATAGCGGCCAAGCAGGAGAATGGTTTCGACCTTCGGCATCTGGCGAAGCAAGGCCGCGTGCCATTTCGGCGCGCATTCCGGCCTTGGCGGCAAATCGCCACTGCGGCCCTTGCCAGGATAGCAAAACCCGGCCGGCACGATGGCGATCCGGCTTTCATCGTAAAAGGTGGCGTCGTCGAGATCGAGCCAGGCGCGTAAATTTTTACCCGACGCGTCGTTCCAGGGAATGCCGGTTTCCTGAACGCGCATGCCCGGCGCCTGGCCGATGAGGACGATGCGTGCCGTCGCGCTTGCCCGCAACACCGGCTTTGGCGGAAAGGGAAGCGCCGCCTCGCAAAGGCGGCACGCGCGCACCTCGCGCAGCAAACTTGAAAACGCCGCCGTCATGGCGACGCCTTTTGAAGAAAGGCCTGCACATAGGCGGGCACGATTTGCGTTGCCGAGAAGCTTTCCACATCTCCCATGACCGGGCCATACTAGCGGCAATTCTGGCAATGGAGGTAGACGTGATCCGCGTTCTTTTCGTCTGCATGGGAAACATCTGCCGTTCGCCAACGGCGGAAGGCATCTTCCGCGCGATGGTGGAAGGCGCCGGCCTTCAAGAAAAGATCGCCATCGATTCGGCCGGAACCCATGGCTATCACGTGGGCGACCCCCCGGACCCGCGCGCCCAGGAAGCGGCCGAAGCCCGCGGCTTCGCGATCGGCCATTTGCGCGCCCGCAAGGTCCATCTAGGCGATTTCGACGATTTCGACTACGTCCTGGCCATGGACCGGCAGAACCATGCCCTCTTGGCAGAGCTGTGCCCGCCGGAGCGGAGCGGGCGGCTGCATCTGTTCCTAAGCTTTGCCGAAGCGGCGGAAGCCAAAGCGGCGGGGGACGTGCCCGACCCCTATTACGGCGGCCGCGGCCGTTTCGATTACGCGCTCGGCCTCATCGAAGCGGGCGCGGCGGGATTGCTGGTGGAAGTCGAAGCCGCCCTCGAAACGGCGAAGGCATGATGGCGGCGGCGATTAGACCGCTTTGGCGTCTAGGGGTATCGCCAACGGATATTCCGCTTCCGCCTGGTAAAAGGCTCCGCTGCTGGAGCGTACGCTCGAATAAAGCGTGAAGCCCGCGATCGGGAACGCCTCGATGCAAAAGGGCTCATGGGCCGAAAGAAAATCCTGCAGGCGGGAAATTTGCAAATCGCGCAGGCGCGCAAGCGTCACATGGGGGACGAATTTGCGCCCCTCGGGCGGGAGGCCCGTCCGTACGATGGCCGATTCGATTTTTTCCTGCAGGTGCAGCAATTCCGGCGTGCGTTCCGCCCCCACCCAGATCTGGCGTGCCCGGCGGCGGCTGCCGAAAAAACCAAGGCCCTGAAGGCGCATCGAAAAACCGTTCGCATGAATTTCCTGCAACGCATCGTCGATGTCTTGCGCGGTGTCCTCGTCCAAATTGCCAATGAAACGAAGCGTGAGATGCAAATTTTCGGGCCGCACCCATCGCACGTTCGGCAAGCCCGCGCAAAGCCCGACCAGCCGCGCCCGTGCCGCTTTCGGTAATGCAAGCCCTGCGAAAAGACGCAGCATCGCCAACCTGCTTCGTTACGGACTCGGATTCGGGTTCTGACCGTGGATGGCCTCGATCCCCTCGAACAGCTCCGCGGAAAGAGAAAGAGAAGCGCTTTCCAGGTCGCTTTGCAATTGCGCCGTCGTCGTCGCTCCGACAATCGCGCTGGTGACGAAGGGCCGGCCAACGCAATAGGC
>JAJFGH010000133.1 GCA_021776275.1 Alphaproteobacteria bacterium
CGTTATGGCGGCAAAGGCGTACGCAAGGCCGTCGATGCCGTAAACGGCGAAATCTTCGACGCGCTTTCCGGCATGGATGCGGAAGAGCAGGTCGCCATTGACCGCATTCTCATCGAACTGGACGGTACGCCAAACAAATCACGCCTTGGGGCAAACGCGCTTTTGGGGGTCAGCCTGGCGGCTGCCAAAGCCGCTGCTGGGGCTGCGGGGCTGCCGCTATACCGTTATGTCGGGGGCGCTCATGCTCGCACCCTGCCAGTGCCGCTCATGAACATATTGAACGGCGGCGCCCATGCAGACAATCCGATCGACTTTCAGGAATTCATGATCTTACCGGTTGGCGCATCGACCATGGCCGAAGCCATCCAGATTGGCGCGGAAATCTTTCAGGCCTTGAAAGGGCAATTGAAAAAGGCCGGGCACAACACGAATGTCGGTGACGAAGGCGGCTTTGCGCCAAATTTGGCAAGCGCGGACGAGGCGCTTGGTTTCCTGACAAAGGCGATTGAGAAGGCCGGTTACGCGCCAGGCAAGGACGTCATGCTGGCGCTCGACGTGGCAGCGAGCGAGTTTTTCAAGAACGGCACATACGACCTGGCTGGCGAGGGAAAGCAACTCGATGCCGGCGGTTTGGTCGATCTTTACCGAGACCTCGTCGGACGATATCCCATCGTCTCCATCGAAGACGGCATGGCGGAAGACGATTGGGATGGATGGGAAGCGCTGACGAAAGCCCTGGGCAATCAGGTGCAGCTCGTTGGCGACGATCTTTTCGTTACCAATCCGGTACGCTTGCAAGAGGGGATCGCGCGTAACGTGGCAAATTCCATTCTTGTGAAGGTCAATCAGATCGGCACGCTCTCCGAAACGTTGGAAACGGTCGAAATCGCCCACAAGGCTGGCTATACGGCGGTGATGTCCCACCGTTCGGGCGAAACCGAAGACGCGACCATTGCCGATTTGGCGGTGGCTACGAATTGCGGCCAGATCAAGACCGGCTCGCTTTCGCGTTCGGACCGGCTGGCAAAATACAATCAGCTGCTGCGCATCGAGGAAGAATTGATGCCCAACGGCCGTTACGCCGGAAAAACCGTTCTGCGGCGCGCGCGCTAATTGCGCGTAAAAAGGTTGACGGCTTCGAATCGCCGTGATTCCATTCCCCCATGTCGCTTTTGAAAGAACTTCGCGCTCGCGCAAAGCAAATTGCCGCGCCGGTCATCGGTATCGCGGCCATTACCTATTTCGGCTATCACACGATCCAGGGCGATCGGGGCATTCTCGCCTGGCTGCAACTCTCCAATCAGGTAAAGCAGGTAGATGCCACGCTCCGCGGGCTTGAAGCGGAACGCAGCAAACTTGCCAACCGCGTACGACTTCTCCACCCGGACCATCTCGACCTCGACATGCTCGACGAGCAAGCGCGGCGCTTGCTGAATTTGGGACGCAAGGACGAGATTCTGGTGTTGACCCCCGCCCGGAATGCAGACGTGGCGATGTCCACGGGCAGGCCGGCAGGGAATAATTAACTTAAATTCAGTTTATCTTAATTTTTTATAGGAATATGAAGGTGTTGTAACATTATTTTCTGTTGCAATTCCTTGGCCGCGCGCGTAGGTCTAATCGCATACGCACTCGACGCACCGTGAAAAAGGGGCGGCATGGCGGCAAAAAAACCCATTCGAAAAGCTGCGGCGAAACGGCAACCGGCAAAAAAAGCGTCCCGGGCAAAGGCCCGCCGCCGGCCCACGCAGAAAAAGGCCGCCACCTCCGAGGTTGAGCGGCTCTTTGCCTTTTATCGGCGCATGCTGCTTATCCGCCGTTTCGAGGAGAAGGCCGGGCAATTATACGGCATGGGCCTGATCGGCGGTTTTTGCCATCTCTACATAGGCCAGGAGGCGGTCGTTGTCGGCGCGCTTTCGGCGATCGAGGCACCGAAAGACTCGTTCATTACGGCCTATCGCTGCCATGGCCATGCGCTGGAATCGGGAATCGAGCCAAAGACGGTCATGGCCGAGCTGACAGGCCGCCGCGACGGCGTTTGCAAGGGCAAAGGCGGCTCGATGCACCTCTTTGCCCTGGAAAAGGGATTTTACGGGGGTCATGGAATCGTCGGCGCAACGGCGCCATTAGGGACAGGCCTGGCTTTCGCCCATAAATACCGGGGCGACGGCGGCGTCGTTCTTGCCTTCTTCGGCGAGGGTGCCGCCAATCAGGGGCAAGTATACGAAGCCTTCAACATGGCGTCGCTCTGGAAGCTCCCCATCGTCTATATCATTGAAAACAATCGCTATGGCATGGGAACCGCCGTTGAGCGGGCCTCTGCCATCACCGACATGTACAAGCATGGTGAAAGTGTCGGCATTCCCGGCAAGCGCGTCGATGGCATGGACGTCGAAGCCGTGCAGAAGGAAGTGAAGTTCGCAGCCGACGTGGCCCGTGCCGGCAAAGGCCCGGTTCTTCTTGAGATGCGGACCTATCGTTACCGCGGCCACTCCATGTCGGATCCCGCGAAATACCGAAGCCGCGAAGAAGTTGCCAAGATTCGCGAAAAACGCGACCCGATCGACCATTTGAGCAAGATGCTGTTAAAGCACGGCAAGGTCAAAGAAGAGGACCTGAAGGAAATCGATCGTGAAATAAAAGCCATCGTTTCCGAAGCCGCCGATTTTGCTCAGGAAAGTCCCGAGCCGGAGCCGGCTGAGCTTCTGACCGACATATGGATCGAGGCCTAGGCGGATGGCAAAAGAGATTCGGATGCAGGCCTTAAGCCCAACCATGGAAGAGGGAACGCTTGCCCGCTGGGTAAAGAAAGAGGGCGACAAGGTCGCCATCGGCGACGTGCTGGCCGAGGTCGAAACGGACAAGGCAACGGTTGAAATGGAGGCCGCCGAAGAAGGGGTCTTGGCAAAAATCACCGTGCCGGACGGCACGGAGGGCGTGCAAGTGAACGCCCCGATTGCCTGGCTTTTGGAAGAAGGCGAAGACGCGTCCGCCATAAAGAATGCGAAGGAAGCGCCGCCGCCCAAGAAGGCCGCGGCAGCAAAAACGCCCGAAGCTCCACCTAAAGAGCCCGAAGAGCCGCCCGTGCCGGCAGCGGCGACAGAGCCCGCGGCCTTGCCCTTGGAGGAAAGCTATACGGGCGAGACAGCAACGCAAACCATTCGCGAAGCCCTACGCGACGCCATGGCCGAAGAAATGCGCCGGGACGAAAACGTTTTCCTGATGGGCGAAGAGGTGGCGGAATATCAGGGCGCCTACAAGGTAAGCCAGGGCCTGTTGGAGGAATTCGGCGCGATGCGGGTCGTGGATACGCCGATTACCGAAATGGGATTCGCCGGCCTTGGCGCGGGGGCCGCTTTCGCAGGCCTTCGCCCAATCATCGAATTCATGACCTTCAATTTCGCCATGCAGGCGATCGATCACGTCATCAATTCCGCCGCCAAGACGCTTTACATGTCCGGGGGCAACGTCACGGTTCCCATCGTATTTCGGGGGCCGAACGGCGCGGCCGCCCGTGTCGCCGCCCAGCATTCCCAATGCTATGCCAGCTGGTATGCCCATGTGCCGGGTTTAAAGGTCATTGCGCCTTATTCCGCCGCCGATGCAAAAGGCCTGTTGAAAGCTGCGATCCGCGATCCAAACCCGGTCGTCTTTCTCGAAAATGAAATTCTCTATGGGCACCGCATGGAAGTTCCAACCGACACGGACTTTCTCGTGCCCATCGGCAAGGCCAAACGGTTGCGCGAAGGACAGCACGTAACGATTACCGCTTTTTCGCGAATGGTGGCCCTGGCGCTCGCCGCCGCCGAAGAATTGCAGAAAGAGGGAATCGAGGCGGAAGTGATCGACCTGCGCACCATTCGACCGCTGGACTTTCCGGC
>JAJFGH010000134.1 GCA_021776275.1 Alphaproteobacteria bacterium
TCTCGACGTCGATCTTCCAGGGCTTGTCCAGATCGAACAGAACAAGGTCGGCGGGCTTTCCCTTGGCCAAGGCGCCCGCATCCAGGCGGAAAATGCGCGCCGGCGCCGCCGTCACTGCTTCGAGGGCGCGCAGAAGGGGAAGAGAGCCGTTGTGAACAAGTTCCAGCATCAGCGGCAACAGCGTTTCGAGGCCGACGATCCCGTTTTCCGCCTGCACGAAGGGCAGGCGCTTGCTGTCCTGATCGTGGGGTGCGTGGTCGCTTGCAATTGCGTCGATCGTGCCATCGCTGAGGCCTTCGATGATTGCCTTGCGGTCGTCTTCGCTTCGAAGCGGCGGCGAAAGCTTGGCGAAGGTGCGGTAATCGCCGATGGCGTTTTCGTTGAGGGCAAAATAAGGCGGGGCGGTTTCGCAGGTGACGTTTAGCCCTTCCGCCTTCGCCCGGCGTATGGCGGCGACGGCGTCCGCCGTCGAAAGATGCGCGACATGGTAGCGGCCGCCGGTATCGGCAAGCAGGCGCAAATCGCGTTCGACGAGGATGGTTTCTGCAATGGTGGGAATGCCGGAAAGGCCCAGGCGGGTGGCGAGTTCGCCGGCGTTCATCGTGCCGCCTGCAGCAAGATCCGGATCTTCCGGGTGTTGCACAAGCAAAAGGTCGAAGCTGTGGGCATATTGCAACGCGCGCCGCAACGTCATGGGGTTGTGCAAGGCCTTCACGCCTTCCGTAAAGGCAATCGCCCCGGCTTCTGCCAGCAGGCCCAGCTCCGCAATTTGCTCGCCGGCAAGCCCCTTCGTGATGGCCGCATAGGGGTGGATGTTGACGAGTTCCGCTTCATGGGCGCGGCGTTTCACCAATTCGACCAGGGCAACGTCGTCGATGACGGGATGGGTGTTTGGCAGGCATAGCATCGTCGTCACGCCGCCGGCTGCAGCGGCAAGGCCGGCGCTGACAATCGTTTCTTTATGCTCGTCGCCAGGTTCGCGAAGCTGAACGCGCCCATCGATCAGGCCGGGGGCAAGGCAGTGGCCTTTGCAATCTACCCGCTCGATGCCTTCCGGCACGCCATCCGCAAAAAGAGCTGGGCCCAGATCGGCGATCTCCGTCCCATCCGTCAGCAAGGCGCCGGCGCAATCCAGTTTGCTGGCCGGGTCCAAAAGGCGGGCGTTTACATAAGCCGTTCGTCTGCCGTTCGCCGTCATGGCCTGGCCTTTTTGTTGTTGCCGGCCGCGTGGATCACGGCGTCGAGGCAGGCCATTCGCACCGCGACGCCCATCTCCACCTGTTCGTAAATGGCGCTCCGTTCGATGTCGTCGGCAACTTCGCTGTCGATTTCGACGCCGCGGTTCATCGGCCCCGGATGCAGGATCAAGGCATCCGGTTTTGCGCGCGCAAGTTTTTCTGCATCCAGGCCGAAGAAACGGAAATATTCCTTGGACGAGGGAATGAAGTTTCCGTTCATGCGTTCGCGTTGCAGGCGAAGCATCATAACGATGTCGCAGCCTTCGAGGCCTTGCGCCATGTCGTGAAAAGGTTCGACGCCCAAACGTTCGATGCCGGTCGGCAGCAGCGTCTCGGGCGCAACGACGCGCACGCTTGCACCCATCGTGTTCAGCAAGTGGATGTTCGAGCGCGCCACCCGGCTGTGCAGGACGTCGCCGCAGATCGCGACCCGAAGTCCTTGCAGCCGTTTCTTGCGCCGACGGATGGTCAAGGCGTCGAGAAGCGCTTGGGTCGGATGTTCGTGGCTGCCATCGCCAGCATTGATGACCGAGCAGGCGACTTTTTCGGAAAGCAGTTTCACGGCGCCGCTATGGGGATGCCGCACGACCAGCACGTCTGGATGCATCGCATTCAGGGTCATGGCGGTATCGATCAACGTCTCGCCTTTTTTGACCGAGCTGGTCGAGACGGACATGTTGATCGAATCGGCGCCCAGCCGCTTGCAGGCCAGCTCGAAAGAGGTGCGCGTGCGTGTCGAGTTTTCAAAGAATAGGTTGATGACCGTGCGGCCCTGCAGAAGCGCGCGCTTCTTGTTCGCCTGGCGGTTCTGTTCGACGTAGGATTCGGAAAGGTCGAGGAGGAGAGAGATCTCGTCCGCCAAAAGGCCTTCGATCCCCAAGAGGTGTGGATGGGGAAAGAATGAACTGGCGTGAACTTTGGTCATTAAAGCGGCACTATACGCCGCCGGGTCCGCATCCCGCAAGGGCTTGCTTTCCCTATGGATTCGGGCCTGAAAAAGGCGAAAATGGGCTAAATAATGCCCTTTTTCCGCAAATCCCCAAGCTCCGTCTCCGTAAGATCCAGCATCTCGCCCAGCACGGAATCCGTGTGCTGGCCCAATGTCGGCGGGCTGTGCCGATAGGAAACAGGGGTCCCGGAAAGCTTGATCGGGTTGCCGACCATGTCGATCGGCGCTCCACCCGGGGTCGGATGCGGCATTTGAATTTTCATGCCGCGATGTTGGATCTGCGGATCTTCGAACACTTCCCGGATGTCGTTGACCGGGCCGGAAGGCACGCCTTGCTTCTCCAGCCCTTCCGTCCAGTATTTGATCGGTTTTTGTATGAGGATGCCGCTTAAGCGTTCGGCCAGCTCTTTTCGATTGGCAACCCGCTGGGTGTTCGTCGCAAAGCGCGGGTCGTCGGCAAGCTCGGCGCAGCCTGCAAGGCCGCAGAATTTCCGGAACTGGCGATCGTTGCCGACGGCAAGCACGAAATAGCCATCCGCCGCCTCGAACGTCTGATAGGGCACGATGTTGGGGTGTCCGTTGCCAAGCCGTCTGGGCACGTTTCCCGAACTAAGGTAGTTCTGTCCTTCATAGGTCAGCCAGGCGACCTGGGAATCCAAAAGCCCGACGTCGATATATTGGCCTTCCCCGGTTACGTTGCGGTGGTGCAGGGCGGCGAGGATGGCGCTGATGGCGTACATGCCGGTCATGATGTCGGCGATGCCGACGCCAACTTTGATCGGCTCGCCTTCCGGCTCGCCGGTGATGCTCATCAAGCCGCCCATCGCCTGGGCAAGGTAGTCGTACCCTGCCCGTGGGGCGTAAGGCCCGGTCTGGCCGAAGCCGGTGATCGAGCAATAGATCAATGCCGGCGCTTTCAGCTGATCATAGGCGAGGCCGTATTTCCGAAGCGTTCCGACCTTGAAATTCTCGACCACGATGTCGCCTTTCGCGATCAACTGCTTCGCCAGCGCCTGGCCCTCGGGCCGCGCAAGATCGAGCGCAATCGAACGCTTGTTGCGATTGGCGCTTAGGTAATAAGCGCTCTCGTTCGTTTCGTTTCCTTCCTCGTCTTTTAAGTAGGGCGGCCCCCATTTGCGCGTGTCGTCGCCGATGCCGGGCCGTTCGACCTTGATGATGTCGGCGCCCAGATCGCCGAGGAGTTGCGTGCAAAAGGGCCCGGCGAGAACGCGCGTAAAATCGATGATACGAATGTTTTCAAGGGGGCCCGTCATGGTGTCTTTCTTTCGTTTTGGGCGGCAAGGAAATCCAGCAACCCTTGCAGGATATAAGCGGCGGCAAGCTTGTCGACAACCTGGCTGCGACGCTGGCGGGAAAGGTCCGCGTCGATAAGGGTGCGCGTGACGGCTGCCGTTGACAGGCGTTCGTCCCAGAAAACGAGCGGCAGGTCAATATCGCCAAGCAAATTGTCGGCAAAAGCCCGTGTCGATTGGCAGCGCGGGCCTTCCGTCCCATTCATGTTGATGGGCAGCCCAACGACGATGCCGCCGACATCATGCGCGTCGAAAATCCGTTTCAGCTTTTCCAGGTCCTGGCGAAATTTCGTTCGCCGCAGCGTCTCGAAGGGGGTCGCAATCTTGAAGGAGGGGTCGGAAAACGCCATGCCGATCGTTTTTTCGCCAACGTCGAGGCCGATTAGGCGCGTGTCCGGACGCAGGCTTTGCAGGAGTTCCACAGGGTTGCAGATCGTCATAGCGGGTGATACCTTCCGCCCATATTTCGCTGTATGCTGCGGTTTTTAAGGCATTTCGACAATTCTCAATTGGGAGACATGTACCCCATGTCGCTGGACAAGGCCACCGTGGCAGCCATCGCATCGCTTGCCCGTGTTCGCGTCGGCGAGGACGAACTGGCGGCGTTGGCTGTCGAGCTTTCCAAGATCCTCGACTTTGTCGAGCAGCTCAAGGAAATCGACACCGAAAAGGTGGAGCCGATGGCGTCCGTCGCCACGATGGAGCTTCGCCGCCGGGAAGATGCGGTCACGGAGGGCAATCTGCGGGACAAGGTGCTTGCGAATGCGCCCCAGCACACGGCGGATTTCTATACCGTTCCGAAGGTTATCGAATAGATCATGGCGGCCTTGACCCAGCTTAGCCTTGCCGAGGCGCGCGACGGCCTGCAAAAGAAGGATTTCAGCGCCAGGGAACTGGCCCAGGCCCATCTGGAGGCCATGTCGGCGGCAAAAGACCTCAACGCCTTCATCACGGAAACGCCGGAGCTGGCCCTGGCGGCGGCCGAGGCGGCGGACGCGCGCCTGGCAAGGGGCGAGGCGCGGGCCCTGGAAGGCGTGCCGCTGGCGGTGAAAGACCTTTTTTGCACCGAGGGGGCGCGGACGACGGCGGCCTCGCACATCCTTGACGAATTTGTACCGCCTTACGAATCAACCGTGACGGCCAATCTCTGGCAGGCCGGTGCCGTGCCTTTGGGAAAGACCAATCTCGACGAATTCGCCATGGGATCGTCGACCACGACAAGCTATTTCGGACCGGTCGAAAACCCCTGGTCACCGCAAGGCGAGGGCCGGCCGTTGGTTGCCGGGGGTTCGTCCGGCGGCTCGGCCGCCGCCGTCGCTGCCGGGCTTTGCTTGGGCGCGACGGGCACCGACACCGGCGGCTCGATCCGTCAGCCTGCCGCCTTTTGCGGCGTCGTCGGCTTGAAGCCAACCTATGGGCGGTGTTCGCGTTGGGGGATTGTTGCCTTTGCGTCCTCTCTCGACCAGGCGGGCCCGATGACCCGAAGCGTTCGGGACGCGGCCATTTTGCTGGGAGCGATGGCAGGCTTCGACGCGAAGGACACCACCTCTGCCGAACTTCCCGTTCCGGATTACGAGGCGGCATTGGGGGCGGGCGTGCGCGGCCTCAAAGTGGGCATTCCAAAGGAATACCGGGCGGAAGGCACGTCCCAGGCGATCGTCGATCTTTGGGAGCAGGGCAAGGCGTGGCTGAAGGAAGCCGGTGCCGAGATAGTTGAGGTTAGCCTTCCGCACACGAAATATGCGCTGCCGACTTATTATATTGTCGCGCCGGCGGAGGCGTCGTCGAACCTGGCCCGTTACGACGGCGTTCGCTATGGCCTTCGGGTCGAAGGCGAGGACTTGGCCGACATGTATAGGAAGACGCGCGCCGAAGGCTTTGGCGCGGAAGTGCGCCGCCGCATTTTGATGGGCACCTACGTGCTGT
>JAJFGH010000135.1 GCA_021776275.1 Alphaproteobacteria bacterium
GGTCCTAAGCGCGAATTACCTGCTGGCGTCCTTAAAGGACGTGCTTTCCGCCCCTTATGCCGGCCCGTGCATGCATGAGGCACTTTTCGATGACAGCGCCTTGCGCGCCCATGGGATCACGACCCTCGATTTTGCAAAGGCCCTGATCGACGAGGGATTCCATCCGATGACGATCTATTTCCCCCTGGTCGTGCATGGGGCGATGTTGATGGAACCGACGGAAAGCGAAAGCAAAGAAGGGCTCGACAGCTTTATCGCCACGGTGAAAGCATTGATGGAAAAGTTAAAGACGGGCGACGTTGCCCATTTTCAGGCGGCGCCAAAGCAAACGCCACGCCGCCGGCTGGACGAAACCCAGGCGGCACGCAACCCGGTGCTTCGCTGGCGCCCGGACGATACGGAAACGGCGTAATCGCTTAGTGCAGTTTGGCGGGCAGTTCGGCGGTTGCCTGATCGATCAGCGCGTTTGCCTTCGACCCATCTAGATTGTCGGCCAAGACTTTCGCCGCACTTGCCACCGCAAGTTCGACGGCGCGGCCGCGGATTTCCTGCTCCGCTTCCAGTTCCGCCTGGTGGATGCTTTCTTCTGCCATGCGCTGGCGTCGTGCAAACACGGTTTCCAGATCCTTCAGACCCTGTTCCTGAAGGCGGGTAGCTTCCTCCTTCGCATGGGCCAGGATGTTTTCCGCTTCCTGGATCACGTCGCGCTGCTTGCGCTGGAAACTCGCAAGCGTGCTTTGCGCCTCTTCGCGCAACCGCTCGGCCGCTTCGATTTCATTTCGGATGGTTTCGATGCGCTGATCCAGCAGCCCGAGAACCTTGTTCCGAACCGGTTTGAAGAGGGCCGCCACAAAAATGACAAACGCCAGGGCTTCCCAAAAGAAGAGCGATTCAAACATCAGATTTCTTCCTTCAACGCGGCTTCGACGGCCCGATGCACTTGATCCCCCGGCACGCTCGCCCCGATCAGCTTGGCCGAGATGGCGCTTGCCACCTCGGTGGCCACGCTGCGGGTCTCGGCATGGGCCTTTTCCCGAAATTTTGAAATGCGGCCTTCTGCCGCCTTCGTCTTCTCGGCCAGGGTGGCATCGAACGCTTCGGTCCGTTTTGCGGCTTCCGCCGCAAGCGCCTCGGCGGCCTGGCGCAGCGCATCGTGGGCGCCGTCCCGTGCCTTGGCGAGCGTTTCTTCATACGCCGCCGCCGCTGCCTCCGCCTCTTCCTTCAAGACGTTGGCGCGTTCCAGATTTGCGTCGATGCGCTTGCGCCGTTCTTCCAGGGCGCGTTCCACCGTTGGCAAAGCAAATTTTGCCATGGCGAAATAAAGCGCCGCGAACGTTAGGACAAGCCACACGATCTGCGGTGCGTAATCCGGGATGACCATCTGAGGCATGGGGGTCTCCTTGCGACCTCTTTCGTTTCCGGCTTAGCCGAACAGAATGAGGAAGGCCATGACGAGGGCGTAAAGCGCAACCGCCTCGACCAGGGCAAAGCCCAAAAGAACGTTCCCGAACATCTTCGGCGCTGCCGCCGGGTTCCGGAAGCCGCCGGCAACGTATTCACCAAAGATCGTACCGATACCCACACCGGCACCCGCAACGCCGATCGTCGCTAGACCTGCGCCGATGAGTTTTGCTGCTTCAACATCCATAGTCCGTTTCCTTCTTCTTAGGGTTGTTGGTTAAAAGAGTGGTTTTGCATCAATGATGCAGATGGATCGAATCGCCAATGTAGATGCAGGTAAGCACCGCAAACACATAGGCCTGCAAAAACGCCACCAGTGTTTCCAGGCCATAAAGCAGGACGATGAAAACAAAGGGCGCGATCCCGAATACGCCAAGCGCGACGACGAAGCCGGCGAACACGGCCAGCATCGTATGTCCGGCCAGCATGTTGGCGGCAAGACGCACGGAAAGGCTTACGGGGCGCGAAAGATAGGAGACAAGCTCGATCGGAACCAGTAGCGGCGCCAGGAAAATCGGCACGCCGGGCGGCAGGAAAAACGTGAAGAATTTTAAACCGTGGCGCACGAAGCCGAGAACCGTGGCGCCGATGAAGATGGCCGCTGCCAATATAAAGGTAACGATGATGTGGCTGGTTACCGTGAAGCTGTGCGGGATGAGGCCAAGCATGTTGCTGAACAGAACGAACATGAAAAGCGTAAAGACGAACGGGAAATAGCGTTTTCCCTCGGACCCGATGCTGTCCCGCACCGTCTTGGCGATAAATTCGTAGCTAAGTTCCGCCAGAAGCTGCCAGCGGCCAGGCACCATTGCGTGCCGGCGCATGCTCAACGTCATAAAGAGCGTCACGAGAACGATCACGGCAACCATCATTGCCGAGGAGTTCGTGAAGGAAGCGTCGATCCCGCCCAGCTGCAAATCGGCAAAGCGTTTGATCGCAAATTGGTCTAGTGGGCTATGTTCGGCCGCCACTCAGTTTCCTCTCGCCGCTTAAGGGTGGGTCTTAATCTTCGCTTCGTTTTTTTTCTTCCGCCGGGCCGTTGAAGCGTTTGCCGGTCCGGTACACGTTTAACAGGCCCCCGGCACCTCCGAGGAGCAGAAACACCAACAAGAACCATGGCCGGGTGTCCAACCACCGATCCAAAAGCCAGCCCAGGCCGGCGCCGACAAAAAGCGTCGATGCCATTTCGACGGCCAGGCGGAGCGCTTGCCCTACGGGCGACGGCTGCGGGGGTCCGGAATTGGGTTCAGCCTGCGCGTCACGGTCCTTCTGGATTTTCTTGTACAGATCCTTGATTGAAGTAGGCCGTAGGTCTTCTGTCAGCGACGGATTGCGCTTGCGTTTCCACAAGGAGTCATCG
>JAJFGH010000136.1 GCA_021776275.1 Alphaproteobacteria bacterium
CCATGAGGGACTTGCTTGATTACTGGCGGCAGCGGATTGCTGCCGGCAACGAATTTTTAACCCGTTGATTTAGATATATGTTTTACGAGATAATCCATCGAGTCGTAAATAGAAAAGCATTTGTTGCGGGGGTGTCCCATGACTGGCGTCGCGAACGTATCATTTAATCTCGACGTATCCACGGCACGCGAAGAATTCAGTAAAAATGGTTTCATTGTCGAGCGTGCTCTTCTGAATCACGAATTATGCGATCATCTTCTTGCGGTTGGCCATAAGTGTCGGGGCGAAGGGGATACTCGGTACGCTCCGATTCCCATGCCGCATCGGGCACATCCGGAATTCCTGAAGATGATGCGACACCCAGATATCGTGAGCATTGTTGAAAAATTAGTTGGCGCGCCGGCTAGTGGCCTAGGCGGAGAGTTTTTCTTCATGCGACCCGGTACACCGGGCTGGCTAATGCACCAGGACAACGCCTATGTTCAGGCTCCTGCCGACCGTTTTGTTTCGGTGTGGATAGCGTTGTGTGATATTGGACCCGAAAACGGCGCGCTTTATTTTTATCCTGGCTCACACACCGAGGGAACGCTTAAAGTCGTCGATGTGGCGCAACCTCTCATTGATGAGGGCCAGAACATCAGTGCGCAGGCTCGCCATTGCCTGCTCCCTGATGAGTATGATCCGGTGGACCTGATCATGAAAAAAGGCGACGTCGCTTTTTTTCATTCGCTTGCCGTTCACGGCTCGCATGCGAATGTTACCAAGGACCGGTTTAGATGCAATCTGCTCATGACCTATATCCAGAAAGGCCAACCGTTCCGCCCAGGGTCCATGCAGAAAAGAACCGAAGTCGATCTGTACGACTAGCTCGGTGCGGCCAATGCAAGAAGCCGCTTCTACGATTGGCATCATTTGCAGTTGTGCCAGGTTGCCGACTTCTGAGATTGTTTTTAATTCAATTGGATGCCAAGTGATGTGGTTGCCTGGTCATCTCGGCGACAGGCGCCGCTGTTTTTGGTGTGCTCCGCGGCTTTAAACCAGCAGCGTCGCGTCGTCCCACCCCACAAAAGCAACAGCATGCCGCCGGCCTTGCCGATAAGGGCCCCTTGGTAGCAATCTTTTCAAGCAGCCCGCCAGCCTCAAGCGCCCATTGCAAAAAAGTCGCGGCGCCTGAAAAGGCGAGCCAAATTAGAAGATACCCCGCTGCAAAGGCCCCCGTTTGTTGCAGGGCAGGCGCGTTTTCCGCGCCCTTCGCCTCGGCGTGCCGGGCGGCCTGCGTTTGCAGAAGAATGATGGGTGCCACGCTTGGCGTCACCATCGCAACCATCATGACCCACCACATCCCGACCATTCCAGCCGCATAGGCCCCGCTCCAGCGCTCCAGCGCGACGGCAGAACCGATCCGGTCGGAATGGGGAAAGAGGGACTCCAGCGTCATTTGAGCAAGGGACATGCCCGTGCCGGCGCCGCCAAGCAAATAGGCTCAGGCCAACAGAAAAAGAACGATCAGCCCAAAGCCGACAATCCACCGATCGCGCCGTAAGGCCGTTCGACAAGGTGGCGAGGCGTATCGGTCATGGCGGGCCTTGGCACGCCGAAATCAGGCCATTTCAAGGGCCGTCTGGCCGATTTGCATCGGGCGCTTGTCTTTTCTCGAAGGATGCGGTTCGCTTCCAGGGAAAGTCGGCGCTTTACGCCGTCCGCATCGTTAAAGGAGGAAGCCTTCCATGAAGCATCTGGTTCTGGTTCTTAGCGATCCAACCGAAGGGCAGGAAAAGGAATTTCACCGTTGGTATGAAGACCTTCACCTCGGCGAGGTGCTAAGCACGACGAAGTGGAAAAGCGCGCAGCGTTTCGCCCTTAAGGACGAGTTATGGGTGAAATGCCCGCGGGAATACCTTGCCGTTTATGAGGTCGAAGCGGACGATCCCAAGGACGTGCTGGAGCAATTGAACGCGACCCGCTCGGAACGCCAGCAAAGCGAAGCCATCAACATGGAGACGGCCTCCGTCTGGGTTTTTTCCGAGATTGGCCCGAAGCACGAACAGCCTGCGTAAAGGCGAAGTACGTCCGCGGCCATGCGGCGGCGGCCCCGTTAAAGGGTTGGGTAATCCGTGTAGCCCTTCGCATCGCCGCCATAGAAGGTGTTCGGGTCCGGCTCGGCAAGGGGCGCGCCCTTTGCCAGCCGCGCGACGAGATCTGGGTTCGAGATGAAGGGCCTGGCAAAGGCGACGAGATCCGCCTTGCCATCGGCGATCGTTGCGTTCGCGCGCGTGCCGTCATAGCCGCCATTCGCCATATAGAGGCCGCCGAACGCCTTGCGAAGCGCGCCCCAATCGAAACGCAAGCCTGCTTCGGGGTCGAGCAAATCGCCTTCAAGCACATGCAGATAGGCAATCTTCGCTTCCGCGAGGGCACGGGCAATTTGGACAAAGGTGGCGTCGGGCGCAGAATCGGCAATGTCGTTGAAGGAATTGACCGGCGAAAGGCGCACGCCGACGCGGTTGCTCCCCCACACCCCGGCAACGGCCTCCGTCACCTCTAAAAGAAGCCGCATCCGGTTTTCGACCGAGCCCCCGTAGGCATCCTTGCGCTGGTTGGATTGGTCGCGCAGGAACTGGTCCAGCAAATAGCCGTTTGCGGAATGGATTTCGACGCCGTCGAAGCCGGCCGCCAGGGCCCGTTCTGCCGCGGCGCGGTAATCCGCCACCAGGCCCGGGATTTCGTCCGTTTCCAACGCCCGCGGCATCACGAAAGGCTGCATGCCGTCAAAGGTGATGGCTTCGCCCGCCGGCTGAATGGCGGACGGCGCCACCGGCAGCGTGCCATCGGGCTGCAAGGAGGGGTGGGAAATGCGCCCAACGTGCCAGAGCTGAAGGAAGATACGGCTGCCTTCGCCATGGACCGCTTCGATGACCTGCTTCCACCCTTCGGCCTGGGCATCGCTATGGATTCCAGGGGTTCCCGGATAGCCGACACCCTGCGGCGATATCTGCGATGCCTCGGTGATGATGAGCGGCGCGCTCGCCCGCTGGCGGTAGTAAAGCGCGTTCAATTCCGTCGGAACGTTGTCCGCGCCGGCCCGGTTGCGTGTCATCGGCGCCATGACAATACGATTTGCAAGCTCGAAAGGCCCAAGCTGAACCTTCGAGAAAAGGGCGTCTAGGCGTTCCGTCTGCGGCATCGATTGCTTCCTCCGGGGTCGTTTTTTGCGTCACCGCTAGTGTAGCGGCCATAAAAAAATCACAAAGCCCCTTGCGGAGCAAGACGCTGCTCGGTCTCAAACCGGCGGTTTCTCGCCAGTCTTGCTTTCAACGGCACCGAGGGCCCTGAGCGGAGATTAGCGCCTAATAGGTCAGCGCCGCCCAAATGCCGCCGACAACGGCGCCGACGCCCGCCCCGATAACGGTGCCGACCACTGGGATGGCGGATCCAATCGCAGCGCCTGCCGCTGCCATGCCGACCACCTTCAGGCCGGCATTGATTGGCTTGATGGCTTCGGGTGGCGCGCGTTCAACGATGACATGGGCCAGGCCGTAACCGACGGTTACCCATACGGCAACCCATTTTAAGGGCGGCACGCTTTCCAGCAGTGTGGTGACAAAATATTCCATGATTTTCCCCCTTCATACATATCCAGGGAGCCAGTCTGTGCCAAATCGGTCCCGCCGTACAGAGGGTCTGCTACGGCCCTTGCGTAGGCGGGCTGTCCGTCGTTTTGACATAATCAAGGGGCAGGGCGGTCGTGTATTTGATTTGTTCCATTGCGAAACTGGAGCTTACTTCCGAAAGCGGCACTTTTTCAATGAGCCGCTTGTAGAAAGCGTCGTAGGCGGCGATATCGGGTACGACGATGCGTAGCAGGTAATCGATCTCGCCGCTCATGCGGTAGAACTCGGTAACTTCCGGCATTTCGACAACGGCCTCTGCGAATTGATCGAGCCAGTCGCGGCTATGCCGGCTTGTTTTGATGGAAAGAAAGATCGTTACGCCGACGTTCAGTTTTGTTGCGTCGAGGAGGGCGACACGGGCTAACAGGATGCCGTTTTCCTCCATCTTCTGGATGCGCCGCCAACAGGGGGTCGCGGAAAGGCCGACGCGGGCGGCAATATCGGCAAGGGGCAGCGTCGCGTCCTGCTGGAGGCAGGCAAGAATCTTGCGATCGATGTTGTCCACGGCACTATCCTCCAAAGGGCCTGATTCTAAAAATAGGAAATATTTCTATATTATTCACTTAATATAGAATTTCACACTAAAAAATTGAATTAAAATGCGATAACGCGAAAAAATTTTCTAATATTTTGCCGTTCCCGGCTTGTGCCGCCCCTGTGGATTCGCTACATCCAAGGCCTAGGCGGCGCGCATTGCCTTGCTGCCGGATTCGAGGCGAGAGAACAAATGACCAGACAAGTCATCACGGCAAACCGTTTACGCGACGGCGATGTCGTTTATCTGGCTGAAAATGGCCGATGGACACCATGGCTCGACGAGGCAAGCGTTGCGGAAACGGCCGCCGAGGCCGAGGCATTTATGAAAATTGCCGAAGAATCGGAAGCGGCTTGCGACGTGATCGGCATCTATGGAATGCCGGTCGAGGGAGAACGGCTGGAGCCGGTAAGCACCCGCGAGCGCATTCGTGCGAAAGGGCCCACCACGCGTACGGACCTTGGCAAGCAGGCCGAGCCCGATTTCGCAAAGCGAGCGTAGGTCCATGTATCAATATGACGCATATGACCATCGGCTGGTTCGCGAGCGCGTCGCGCAGTTTCGCGGTCAGGTCGTCCGCCGCTTAAAAGGGGATCTGACGGAAGAGGAATTTCGCCCCTTGCGTCTGATGAACGGCCTTTACCTGCAATTGCACGCTTACATGCTGCGGGTAGCGGTGCCTTATGGGACGCTTTCTTCCGAACAGCTCCGCATGCTGGCGCGGATCGCGCGAAAATATGACAAGGGATATGGCCACTTCACGACCCGCCAAAACATTCAATACAACTGGCTAAACCTGGAGGATGTGCCGGATCTTCTGGCGGATCTGGCCTCCGTCGAGATGCACGCCATTCAAACGAGCGGCAATTGCATTCGCAACGTGACGGCGGATCAATATGCCGGCGTATCGGCAGATGAAATTGAAGACCCGCGCATTTATGCGGAGATCATTCGTCAATGGTCGACCTTGCATCCGGAATTTTCCTTTTTGCCGCGCAAATTCAAGATTGCGGTAACGGGGGCTCCGAAGGACCGCGCTGCCGTGCGTGTGCACGACATCGGGTTGCAGATGCGCCGGAACGAAAAAGGCGAGGCGGGTTTCGAGGTTCTGGTCGGGGGTGGGCTTGGACGCACGCCGATAATAGCCAAAACGATCCGGCCTTTTTTGCCGAAGCGCGATCTGCTTTCCTATCTTGAAGCAATTTTGCGCGTTTACAATCAATTGGGCCGCCGGGACAATTTGCATAAGGCGCGTATTAAAATTCTCGTTCAGAGCGTGGGGGCCGAACGTTTCACCGAAATGGTCGAGGCGGAATGGCAACATCTTCGCGATGGCGCGCTTGAGCTTCCGGCGGAGACCATTGCGCATATTCGCGCCTTTTTTGCCGCTCCGGCTTATGAAACGCTGGAAGCGAAGGTGCCGGCTTTCGAAGCAAAACGCTTTGAAGACCGGGTTTTTTCCGAATGGTGCCGGACGAATTTGGCGCCCCATAAAGTGCCGGGCTACGCGATCGTGAACATCTCGCTGAAAGCGACCGGCGAGGCGCCCGGTGACGCAAGTGCCGAGCAGATGGAAACCGTCGCCGATTTGGCCGAGCGTCACAGCTTCGGGGAATTGCGTGTGACCCATGCGCAGAACCTCGTGCTTCCCCATGTCAAACTGGCGGATGTTTTTGCGGTCTGGCAGGCCCTCGCAGCGGCGGGCCTTGCCTCGGCGAACATTGGCCTCATCACCGACACGATTACATGCCCAGGGCTGGATTACTGCAATTTGGCGAACGCGCGTTCGATTCCGGTTGCCCAGCAAATTTCCGAACGTTTCGAGGCGCTGGAACGCCAGCACGATATCGGCGATCTAAAGATCAAGATCTCCGGCTGCATCAATGCCTGCGGGCACCATCACGTCGGCCATATCGGCCTGCTTGGCGTCGATAAGAAGGGGGAGGAATTCTATCAAATCACCCTTGGCGGCGATGCCGAGGAAAAGGCATCCATCGGCGACATCGTCGGGCCGGCATTCGCCCGCGAAAAAGCCGTTGATGCGGTGGAAACGATTGTCGAAACCTATCTTGCGCGCCGTCAAAACGGCGAGCGCTTTCTGGATACCTATCGCCGGCTGGGGCTAGCCCCTTTCAAGGAGCAGCTCTATGACGCTCGTTAGCCGCGAGGGGATCCAAGAGGACCCCTGGGTCTTCGTTGCCGACGACGCGGCGTTGCCGGAGGGCGGTGCGGTTGTCATCACGCTGGAACGCTGGCAACGGGACGGCAACGCCTTGCTTGCCCGTTCCGGGCGCCTGGGTATTTGCTTGCGCAGCGATGAAATGGCTGAAGCGTTGGCCGAAGCGCTTGGGCATTTTGATCTCGTGGCCCTCGAATTCCCGCAGTTCAAGGATGGGCGGCCTTATTCTTCCGCCCGCATCCTGCGCGAGCGGTATGGATACACCGGCGAATTGCGCGCCGTCGGCGATGTGCTGCGGGATCAGCTCTTTTTCATGCTGCGCTGTGGCTTTGACAGCTTCGAATTGCCGGACCGCGCAAATGTTAAAGAATGGATGCAGGCCTTCGAAGAAATTGGCGTTGTGTATCAGCCGGCTTCCGATGGCAGGCGCCCGGTGCCCGGGCTTCGCCGCTAGCCGGACTTTTCGTCGCCCGGGTTTTTTCCATTCTTCGCGCGGTGTGCCCAAAGCCGCTTCCCCTCGACGGCGTGCCAGGCAAACAAGGCGCCACCGCCGAGCGCCACTTCGCGCACGCGCTTGGCAAGCGACAGGGCCAGCCCCATTTCCGGGCTGATGCCAAGAAGCGGCGCAAGCAACATGAAGCCACCTTCCTGCACGCCAAGCCCGCCCGGTATGAGAAAGGCGGCGCTGCGCACGGCTTTCCCCAGACTTTCGAGGATCAAGGCGTCCCAGATGCTAATCGGGTGGCCCATGAAATAAAGAGCAAGCCAGACTTCGCCGGTGCCGACGATCCAGGAAAGAAAATGAAAAAAGGCGCTCGCGGAAAGGGCCCGGGGGGACCGGTAAATGGCTTGAATGGCCTCGTGCAGACCGCTTAATTCGCCGACCGCCAGCCATTCCAGCTGTAGATTTTTTGTCAACCGGTTGAAAAACGTCTCGACGATTCGAAAAAAGCCGACCCGTTGGGCGATGAAAAATCCGAAGAGGACGGGCAAGACCGTCAAAATGGCAAGCAACATCCAGAAAAGCATTTCCGATTCGCGCTCGCCCAGGACAAGGAAGAGAAGCCCCAACCCGAAAAGCGTGAACAGGAACTGGGCCAGCACCTCCATGGTCAGGCTGACGATCGAGCTTCCCCCGGCAACGCCACCCGGCACGCCATGAAAAGTAAGAAGCCTTGCCCCGACAAAGTCCCCGCCCACCTGGGCGACGGGAAGCAGGTTGTTGATCCCTTCGCGCATCCAGCGAACAAGAATCACCTGGGAAAGCCGGGTTCGGTGATCCGTAATCAGGACTTGCCAGCCCTTGGCCGAACAGGTGAGGGGAAATATATGAAAAAACGTAAGGAAAAGAAGCCCCCACCCGGCACTGGCAAGGGTGCCGAACACTTCCGCGGCGCCACGGTAGATGACAAGGGAAACGGCCATCACCAGGCCGGCCAGCGCCGCTAGGATCATTCCTTTCTTCATGGAAGCCCTTATGCCGGGCTCGGCCGGGGAAGACAAGCCCGCGCCATGGCCTTGCGAAAAGCGGCAGGGCTGCGGCGGGCAATGGGACCGGTTTTCCGCCAATTCATGGGTAACCATATTTTTCGCAGGCCCTTTTGCGGGGCGGTGCTTGCTAGGCCCTTGTAACGTCCGGCGCGCCTGGGGCATCCTATGGGGGCGTGCCAATTGAACCACAACGTTCGCATCGTCTCGTTCGCGGGGCGGGGCGACCATTCGGGAGTGAAATTCAATGCCATCGAGAAAACATATGAAAAGTGCCGTTGCGTTAAGTGCGGCCGTTCTTTTGGCGGGGGCTGTGGCAACGGCAAATCCTGCTGCAGCGGGCTGCAACCCGTGCAACCCATGCGCGGCCAAAGGGTGTCATCCATGTGCGGGAAAGAACCCGTGCGCAGCTAAAAATCCATGCGCAGCTAAAAATCCATGCGCGGCGAACGATTGCCACCCTTGCGGGGCAAAATAAGCCTCCGGCAGAAAATTCTGCAATATGGAAAAGGGCGCCGGATTTGGCGCCCTTTTTTATCGTGCTGGGCCCCTTTACAAGGCGCTAAGATAGCCCGGATAAAAGAAATTCGCGGTGATCACCGCTCTTGCGCGAAATGGCGATTAAAGGGGGTAGCTCAATGGCCAATGCATCCGATGCCGTAAGTGAAGCTGTCGGCGTTTTTCATTCCATCGAATCTTTGCAATCCGCCGTGGACGATTTGCAGAACGCCGGGTTTGACCGTTCAGAATTGAGCCTGCTTGCTCACGATAAGGCCGTCGAGAAAAAGCTTGGCCATGTCTATAGCAAAGCTGAGGACGCGGAGGACGATCCCCATGCCCCACGCGCCGCATGGGTTTCGACGGAAGCCGTAGAAGTGGAAGAGGCGGCGCTGGTGGGCGCGCCTCTCTTCGTTGCGGCGTTGGCCGCAGGCGGCGCCGTCGTTGCGACGGGCGGCGCGTTGTTGCCGGCGGTTGGTGCGGCCCTTGCGGCCGGTGGCCTGGCCGGAACGTTCGGTGGGTTGGTCGCCGGCGAAATCGGCGAAGAACATGCCCGCCACCTCGAACAACAGCTTGACCGTGGCGGTATTTTGCTTTGGGTGCACCTGCGAAGCGACGGAGACGCTACAAAGGCCACCGGTATTCTGGAAAAAAACAAAGCGGACCACGTGCACGTACACGAAATTACCGCCAGCGCCTGAACTTTATCCTGTCTGGGGCTTGATTGCAGTCCGTAGCCACGTCATAAATTATGGGTGTGGTTGGACGCGTGTGGGCCGGATTTCCTTTTGCCCGGCTATCTTTCGGGTTTTGCTGCGGACTGTGCCGGTTGCGTAAACGGAAATCCGGATGCGATGGCATGAATAAAAATAAAAAGACGGGCAAAGCCCCGATGGGAGGGAATGTGTTTCATGGGGTTGCTCATCAACATCGACAATGGTGGCACGCTCACGGATGTGTGCATTATTGATGGGTCGGACGTCTATCACGCAAAAGCGCTTACGACTCCTTACGACCTCAGCAAATGCTTCTTTGAAGTCCTAACCGAAGCTTCCAAACGGATTTATGGCGAAACGCGGTTGGACGCGCTTTTAAGCGACGCTGAAACGATTCGCTATTCCACGACACAAGGCACGAATGCCGTCGTCCAAAGGGTCGGTCCGCGCCTCGGCCTCATTCTGCGCAAGGGCAAGACGGCCGATTTTCTTCGCAAGACGCAATCCGAAGTCCAGATGTTCGACGCGCTTGTCGGCGATCGTGTGGCGACGCTTGATCTCAAGCAAAAGCGGGAGGATCTGGCGGAGGCGGTGGTGAGCAAGGTCAATCAGCTCATCTCAAATGGTGCGAACCGCATCGTGGTCAGCCTTGGTGGCGCGAATATGGCCACAGACGAAATGCAGATCAAACGCATCTTATTGCAGCGCTATCCGCGGCACCTGCTTGGCGCCGTGCCGGTTCTTTTTTCACATGAATTGATCGACGATCGGGACGATCGCCGCCGGACCTGGACCGGCCTTTTGAATTCCTTCCTTCACCCGGCGATGGAACGCTTTCTCTACAATGCCGAGAACCGGTTGCGCGATCATCGGACGCGTAACCCGATGTTGATTTTCCGAAATGACGGAAACTCGACGCGCATTGCAAAAACCGTTGCTTTGAAAAGTTACGGCTCCGGACCGCGCGGCGGCATGGAAGGCGCGCGCGCCCTGATGCGCCATTACGGTATCAAGACGGGTGTCACCATGGACGTTGGCGGCACGACGACGGATATCGGCATCGTTGAGGGCGGTGAGATTCGCGAGCAGCGCCGCGGCAAAGTCGAGGAAATCCCGGTTTCCTACCCGTTAAGCGACCTCATCAGCATCGGCGCGGGCGGCGGTTCGGTCTTCCGTGCACAGGGAAAAACGATCGCCGTCGGCCCGGAAAGCGTTGGCGCCGCACCGGGCCCGGCCTGCTTTGGCCGTGGCGGCCAGGAAGCGACCAGCACGGATGCCTATCTTCTAATGGGCATTTTGGATCCGGCTTCCTATTTTGGCGGCGCCCTTCGCCTGGATGCCGCCCGCGCCCAGGCCGTTATCGAAGGAAAGATCGCGGAGCCTTTGGGCAAGGATCTGGACGCGGCTCTGCTTGCCATGGATCAGGTCTATGAAGAGAAGATCGCCCGGTCGATTGGCGAATATGTGAAAAAACCCGCGGCGACAACGCTGCTGGCCTATGGCGGCGCCGGTCCGATGAACGCTTGCGGCATCGCCGAGCGCGTCGGCATGCGCGAAGTCCTGATCCCCCGCATGGCGTCGGTTTTCAGCGCCTTTGGGATCGGCTTCAGCGATATTGCCCATTCTTACGAAGCCGCGCTCTCAAAAGTGACGGATGCCGATTTAAAGGCGGTGTTAGCAAGCCTGATGGAACGGGCCAAGCGCGATATGTTCGCCGAAGGCATGGCCCTTGCCAGCTGCAAGCGCACCCTTGCGCTGGAATATTCGCAAAATGGCAAAACAATCCGAACATCGCTTCAAAATTCGCCGCGCTTGCCCAAGAAATTAAATGGGGCCAAAGACGCGCGTCTGTTTCTCCGGCTTTCAAAGGGGATCCACCATTACGATTTGAAGAAGGGGAAGGCAAAGAAATCTCTTTCCGCAAAACGGGGCGGCACGCGTCGGATCCTTCTGGCCTCGGGCGCGCGTACGGAAGTTCCGGTTTATCGCCTGGAAGAATTGCGGCCAAACATGACGGCGGAAGGGCCGGCGCTTTTAGAGGAAGCCTTTTTCACCTGTCGGGTGAAGGAAGGGTGGACCATGCATGTGAATGAGAACCGCGATGTCTTTCTGCGTCGCACAGGAGGTCGTTCGGCATGAAAATTCCAATGACGGAATATTTGGCAATTAATCTGGAAACCGAAAAATGGTGCTGTCTGCGCTGCGATCACGTGATCGGGTCGGCGCGCAAGAGCTACAAAGAAGGGTTGCTGGTTTACGATCGTGATCCGAGGGAAATCCACCGGCCAATCCTGGACCCCGAGCGTTACGAATTTACCTACGCACCCGATCCGAAATGGGTCCGCATCCTTGAATATTACTGCCCGGGTTGCGGCGTGATGGTGGAGACGGAATACACGCCCCCAGGGCATCCGCCGCTCCACGATATGGAATTCGACATCGATGCGTTGAAGGCGCAATGGAAGGCGCGCCCGAAAGGGCCGGTGTCTGCTTTGGGGCCGGACACCTCGCCGAGAGACGAGGGGCACCAGCATGGCACGGGGAAATAGCGGCGATGCGTAGGGTTTCGGTCGATATCGGGGGTACGTTTACGGACTGTTTTCTTGTCTGGGACGGGAAATATGTCGAGGCGAAGGCGCTCACGACCCATCAAAACCTGGCGCTCGGCTTCATGGAGGCGTTGGAGAAGGCCTATGGCTGCCTCGATCTCGATCTGGAGACGGTGCTCTCCAAGGTCGATTCGGTTCGCTATGCAACGACCCTTGGCACGAATGCCCTGATCCAGCGCAAAGGCCCGAAGGTGGGTCTGTTGGTGACGGCCGGCTTTGAAAGCACGGTGCCGTTAAGCCGTGGCCGCGGCTATGGCGAAGGGCTCGATTTCCTGCGTCAGGCCGATTTGCCGGCCGCCGATCGGCCCGAACCGCTGGTGCCGATGCCGATGATCGCGGGTGTGCGCGAGCGCATCGACTACAAAGGCGAAACCGTTTTCCCCCTGGACGAAGAAGACCTTCGTCATCAGATCCGAAAGCTCGTGGACCGCGGCGCCCAGGCCTTTGTCGTCGCTTTCGTCAATGCCGTCGTCAACCCGGCCCATGAGCGCCGGGCAGAGGAAATCCTGCTCGAGGAATACCCTTCGCACATGCTGGGGTCGATGCCGATCATCCTTTCCCACCTGGTTGGAGGGCGGAAAGGCGAATATGTGCGCACGTCGTCTTGCATCATGGACGCCTTTCTCCATGAGGAAATGTATTTTGGACTTAGCTCGCTCGAGATGAATTTGCGTGAGCATGGCTACATGAAGCCGATGCTCGTCATCCACAATTCCGGCGGCATGGCGCAGCTGAACTCGACGGACGCACTTCAGACCATCCATTCCGGGCCGGTGGCGGGCATTGCCGCTTCCGAACATCTGGCCGAGGAAACGGATCTCGGCAACATCGTCTGCACGGACATGGGCGGGACCAGTTTCGATATCGGCATCGTCGTTCGTGGCGGCATCAAGCATTACGATTTCAACCCGGTGATCGAACGCTGGCTGGTTAGCGTGCCGATGGTGCATCTCGTGACATTGGGCGCCGGCGGCGGATCGATTGCCCGCTATGAGCGGATGTACAACACCGTGCAGGTGGGGCCGCAAAGCGCGGGCTCGGACCCGGGGCCGGCCTGCTACGACCGTGGCGGCATGGATCCGACCGTGACGGACGCCGATCTGCTGCTCGGTTATTTGGATGCGGACAATTATGCCGGCGGCAGTATCAAGCTCAATCGCAAGCGTTCGGAATTTGCGGTTCGCGAAGCCCTTTGCGAGCCGCTGGACATTACGGTCATTGAGGCTGCGAAGCTGATCAAGCAGCGCGTTGACAACAATATGGTCAACGGTATGTTTCAGGAATTGCGCGCGCGCGGATACGACCCGCGCCAGTTCACCATGCTGGCCTATGGCGGCAATGGCCCGCTTCATGGCTGCGGCATTGCAAACGTGCTCGGGATCGACAAAATCCTGGCGCCGCCCTTCACCGCCGTTTTCTCGGCGGTCGGCGCGGGCAACATGCATCAGATGCACATTCACGAACGTTCGCTCTTCACCATTCTCTACAATTCGAACACGCGCCATTTGTTCAACGATTACGACGCTTTTAACCGTGCCGTCGATGAGCTGGAAGCGCTTGGAAAACAAGATCTTTTGCGTCAGGGCATGAAGCGCGAATCGATTCATCACCGCCTGGAATTGGACATGCGCTACGGCAACCAGCTGGTCACGACGACCGTTGTGGCGGAGGTCTCGCGCCTGAAAAGCATCGAAGACGTGATGTCGATCATCAACCAGTTTTCGGTCGATTACGGAAAACGCTTCGGTGAGGGCAGCCAGGCGCCAGAGGCGGGTATCCGGATCAATACGGTGCGCGTTTCTTCCTTTGTTGAATTGGATACGGTGCATTTCAAGCATCTGCGTTTTGACGAAGTCAATTCGCAGAAAATTCCAGCGCCGGAGCCGGTTGAACGGCGGGAATGTCATTTCCCGGGCCATGCGCAAGGTTTGGAAACGGCGGTCTATCGTTCGGAACAATTTGAGCCGGGCATGGTGGTCGAAGCGCCCGCCGTCGTGATCGCACCGACGACGACCTATCTGGTCGAGCCGGGCTGGCGTTTGACGAGCAGCGAACAAGGAGCCGTCTGGCTTACCCGGGTCAAATAGGACCCGTTGTCGGAGAGCAGGGATAAAGGGATGGATAAGCAGGTAGAGTCGCAATCGTCGCGGGAAGAGGAATTAATCTCGAAATTCCTTGAGAAAACGACGCTGTTTCTTGGCCCCGATCCGGAAATTATGGCGGACCACGACATTGCGCCGCGCACGGATCATGAAGAGATCGCGGTTACGGAAATTCAGGACGATGCGCTGCTGGCAATCGTGCGCGACCGCATCCAGGTCGCGGCAAACGAATGCTACGAGATGCTCGAGCAGATGGGCGCCGCGCCGGGTGCAAAATGGGGCGATTTAATCAGCGGCATTTATACCGCAAGCGGGGATTTGGCGATTGCCAGCACGGGCGGCGTGCTCGTTTTCTCGGCGCTGGTTCATCACCCGATCAAGTTCATCCGAAAATATTGGGAAAACGACCCCACCGTTGGCGTGCGTAAGGGCGATGGTTTTATCCATAACGATTCCCGCTATGGGAACATTCACAACACCGACCAAAGCATGATCATTCCCATCTTCCACGAGGGGGAGCTGATCGCCTGGGCGGGGGCAACGGTGCATGAAGGCGAGAACGGCGCCATCGAGCCAGGCGGCATGCCGTCGCTGGCCGAATCGCCCTATGACGAGGGGCTCAAGATGTCGCCCTTCAAGGTTGTCGAAAATTATGAGCTGAAGAAAGACCTTGTGACCTTCCTGCAGAATTCCGTGCGCGAGCCGAAGCTGCAATACGAAGACATGAAGGTGAAGCTCTATTGCTGCCGCCGGATCGAGCAGCGGATCCAGGAAACCATTGCGGAATATGGGGTGAAGCCGGTCATTGCCGCCCTTCGGCGCAATTTGGAAGACCCGAAAGAAGAAGTCCGCAAGCGGATCAGCGAATGGCCGGATGGCACCGTGCGGGCCGTTTCCTTTGCGGATAGCACGCTTCGCGAGAATCTGGTCGTGAAGATCAATCTCGAAATGCGGAAGAAAGGGGACAAGCTGACGCTGGATTTCCGCGGGTCCAGCCCGGAATTCCTGAACCGTGCCAACAACACGGTCGTTTCTTCCCTGAAAGGCATGCTGGCCCAGCTCTTTTTGACCTTCGTTTGGCCGGATTTACCGCGAAACCAGGCGGTGTTTGCACCGATTGAGATTCTGGTTGATCCGCGCTCCGCCCTGAACTCGTCTTACGAAACGCCCAACGCCGAAAGCATGATGACCTTCTTCCCGGCCTTCACGGCCGCGCAGCTGGCGGTGGCAAAATTTCTCTACAGCACGCCCTTCAAGGCGACGCGGGTAATCGCGCCCTGGTACAACATGATCAATACCTTCATCTATGGCGGCGTAACCCAGCATGGCGAAATGGTCGGCAATCTATGCGCCGATCTCAATGGCATGGGCGGTGGTGCGCGCATCGACCGCGACGGCGAGAACGCCATTGCGCCTATTTTTGCGACGATGGCGGACATTGGCGAGCAGGAAGTCAACGAAGAGGAAGTGCCCTTTATCCAGATCCTCTCGAAGAAATTGATGCGCGACAATCAAAGCTTCGGAAAATTCCGCGGCGGCATG
>JAJFGH010000137.1 GCA_021776275.1 Alphaproteobacteria bacterium
CGGCCCGCGCCGATGCCTTGCGCGACGCCCTTGCCGGTCCGATCCGAACGGAAAGCTGGGACGCGCGCGAAGACGCTCTTGCCGGCGCGAACGCGCTGGTGAACACGACGACCCTCGGCATGACGGGGGCGGCGCCCCTGGAAATAAATCTCGACGCCTTGCCCGAGGCGGCGCTCGTGACCGACCTTGTCTATGCGCCGCTGGAAACGCCGCTTTTAAAAGCGGCAAAGGCGCGCGGCCATGGGACGGTCGATGGGCTGGGCATGCTGCTGCATCAGGCGCGGCCGGGTTTTCGCGCCTGGTTCGGGCGCGATCCGGACGTAACGGACGCGCTGCGCGCCCATGTGGTCGGGGTGGTCGGGGACGTCGGGGACGCGGGCGCGGCCGGGAATGCGGCGGAGTAAGTGACGCCATGATCGTGCTTGGGCTTACCGGTTCGATCGGAATGGGAAAATCGACGGCGGCCGGGATGCTGCGGCGTTTGGGTTGCCGGGTCTTCGATGCCGACGCCACCGTCCATGCCCTGCAGGCGCCGGGGGGAAAGGCCGTTGCGGCAATCGCCGAAGCCTTTCCCGATTGCGTCAAGGGGGGCGTGCTTGATCGCGAGGGCCTTGGCGACCGCGTCTTCAAGGCGCCGGAGAAACTTCGCCGGCTTGAAAAAATCGTGCACCCGCTTGTTCGTGAGGCGGAAGAGCATTTTCTTCGCCTGGCCGCGGCGCAGGGCTGCCCCCTGGTCGTGCTGGACATTCCGCTTCTTTTCGAAAGCGGCGCGGAACGCCGCTGCGACTACACCATCGTTATGACCGCGCCGGCCTTCGTTCAAAAGGCGCGGGTGTTGCGGCGCGAAGGCTTCACGCCCGAGCGGTTTCGCGACGTTCTGGAAAAGCAGATGCCGGATGCCGAGAAGCGGCGGCGCGCCGATTTCGTCGTTTCAACCGGGCTGGGCCGGCATCATGCGTTGAACGCGCTTCGCGAAATCGTCAAACTGGTTCAAGGGCGATAGGGGGCTTTCAGAAAATGCGACAGATCATATTGGACACGGAAACCACCGGCCTCGACCCCCAGGCGGGGCACCGTATCGTCGAGCTTGGCTGCCTGGAACTCGTCAACCACATCCCCACCGGCAAGCGCTTTCATGGCTATTTCAATCCGGAACGCGACGTTCCCGACGAAGTTGTCCGGGTGCATGGGCTGACGGAAGAATTTTTAAGTACCCATCCGGTTTTTTCCGAACGCCTCGACGAATTTCTCGACTTCATCGGCGATGCGCCGCTGGTCATTCACAACGCCGAATTCGACATGGGCTTTTTGAATGCGGAAATAAAGCGCGCCGGCAAAACGCCGCTCGAAAAAAACCGCTGCATCGACACGCTTACGATGGCCCGCCAAAAATTTCCGGGATCGCCCGCAAGCCTGGACGCGCTTTGCAAACGGTTTGGCGTGGACAATTCAGGCCGAGAAAAGCATGGCGCGCTGCTCGACAGCGAATTGCTGGCCGAGGTTTATCTGGAGCTTATCGGCGGGCGGCAGCCGGGGCTGGGCCTAAGCGCCGCCGAAAACAAAACGGATTTGCCGCAAGCAAGACCTAAAAAGAAATTTCGTGAGCCAAGGCCGCACGCGCCCACGGAAGACGAACGCGTTTTGCACGCGGCCTTCGTGGCCCGGCTGAAAAATCCGGTCTGGGAATCTTAAACGCGAAGGCCGCGCCTTAAGAGGCGGCGCCTTTCTTCCCTTCCTCATAGCGCGCGCGGTAAAGCGCGGCAAAGTCGATCGGATTGATCAACATGGGAGGCAGGCTGCTTTCCTGGGTCAGGCCGGCGACGATGCTGCGCGCGAAAGGAAAGAGGTAGCGCGGGCATTCGATGTAAAGGGCCGGTTTCAGATGTTCCGGCGCCAGACCCGTCAGCGTAAAGACGCCGGAATAGGTAAGCTCGAGGATGAAGATCGATTCGGCTTCCGTCTTCGCCTCGCAGCGAATGGAAAGCGAAACCTCATAGGTGTCCGATTCCAAATCCCGGGTGGCCACCTCGATGTTGATGTCCACATTCGGCGCGCCCGTTAAGCCGGAAATGCTTTCCGGCGCCCTCGGAATTTCAAAGGAGAGATCGCGGATATACTGGCCACGAATGGCAAGCGGGGCTTCTTGTTGCGACGCCCCTGCGGCGCCGGCGGGCTTTGAGGATCCATTTTCGTTCATGATCGGCCTTCCCTATGCGTTAGATCGGAACGTGGCTAACATGGATCGGGAGGGCGAACAACCTTGGAGGGGGCCGATGTCCGGCGGCTATTCGCCGTTCTTGCCCTTGGGGAGCCTGGTTTTGCTGTCCTCGTCCCCGGTTTTGACCTCCCAATAAACGCCTTCGATCGTTTCGTCGTCCCCGTCCGGGCCCCTTTCACCGGGCCAGGCCTCGAAGGCCATGTGGCGCTCGGCGAAACGACGAAGCCCGTGCCGAAAGGGGGGGAAAAACAGCAAAAACCCCAGGCTATCCGTCACAAATCCGGGCGTGATCAACAGCGTCCCGGCCACCAGCAGGCAAAGGCCGTCGAACACCTCCCGCGCCGGAAACACGTTCGCGTTCAGGTTGGCCTGGGCCTGGCGGAGGGTGGAAAGGCCCTGGACGCGGAAAAGCCCGGCGCCAAGGATCGCCGTCAACACGACGACGCCCAGGGTCGGCCACAGCCCCAGCCGGTCGCCAACCTCGATGAAAACCGCGATTTCGATCAGCGGTGTGAACAGGAAAAGGAAAAAAAGAAAGAGAATCATCCGCTTCGCGTCTTTCCGGCAGGCCCAGGCGCTAGCCCCGATAGGGTTTTAAGGGCTTACAAGAATATACAAACTGTCAAGGAAGCGCCTATATATACTGTCATTAAGGCCGATCGCCGATTTGTCCGTGGAGGCATACGCCTTGCAGTTTCTCGATATTCTATTTTTCGCCGCCATCGCGGCGTTTCTGATTTTCCGGTTGTGGGGCGTTCTTGGAAAGCGAAGCGGCCTCGACCGCCGCCCGCCCGGCTCGTCCTGGCGCCTGCATGGGGGCGGCGACAAGGCGAGCGACGCGGGCGCAAAAGCCCCGGAAGAGAAAGTCGTGCGCCTGCCGGAACGCGGCAGCAACGCGAAAGCACGCCCCGAGGGATCGGCGGGACAGGAAAACGGCACGGCAATCGCCGCCGCCTTTGCCGTCATGCGCAAGCAAGACCCTTCCTTTGACGCCGAGGAATTCGTTGCCGGCGCCCGCGTTGCCTTTGAGATGGTGGTCGACGCTTTTGCAAAGGGGGACAAGGCGACGCTGCAGCCCCTTTTGAACGAGGATGTCTATTCGCGCTTTGCCGCCGCCGTGGATGCGCGCGAAGCAAAAGGCGAAGAGCTGGAAACGACCATCGTCGGCATTAAAAACGCCACCATCGAAGAGGCGTCCGTAAAGAACCGCATCGCTGCGATCACCGTGCAGTTTCGTTCCGATCAAATCAAACTCACGCGCAACGAAGACGGCGCCGTTATCGAAGGCGACCCAAGCACGGTTCAATCGGTTACCGACCGGTGGACCTTTGAGCGCGATCTAAGTTCACGCAACCCAAACTGGGTGCTGGTTGCGACGCATGGGCCGGCATGAGGGCATGCGTGCCTTCCGTCCGCTTTTTTTCCTGGCTCTTTTTCTGCTGATTGCGTGCGAGGCGGAACCGCCGCCGCCGTTCCAATTGCAGCCCGTTGCTTTCGACCGTCTTCCCGGATGGGAGGAAGACCGTCACGAGGAAGGCCTGGAGGCTTTTCGCAAGGGGTGTCCGCGCCTGACCGCGCCGCCGCAAGGCGAAGAAAAATGGGGCGCGGTTTGCCGCCAGGCCGCGGGCGTTCCGAAAAAAGACGGGCGCGCGGCGCGCCATTTCTTTGAAAGCGCCTTTACGCCCCATCGCGTGTTGGGCGACGGCAAGGCGGAGGGCCTTTTCACCGGCTATTACGAGGCCGAGCTGGAGGGGTCTTGGGAAAAAGACGCGCGCCATCGCTTCGCCGTCTATGGCCGGCCCAAGGATTTGGTCATGGTCGATCTGGGACGCTTTCGTGAAGAATACCGCGGCGAAACCATCGCCGGGCGCGTCGAGGCGGGCCAGCTTCGCCCCTATTCGACCCGCGGCGAAATTGCCGATGGCGCCCTTGAAGGAAAGAAGCTGGAGCTTCTTTGGGTCGACGACCCGATCGACCTGTTCTTCCTGCACATTCAAGGGTCCGGCCGGGTGCACATGAAGGACGGAAGCGAGCTTCGCCTCGGCTATGCGGGGAAAAACGGGCACCGTTACCGTTCGATCGGGCGGGAGTTGATTGCCCGCGGGGAAATTTCAAAAGCGAACGCGTCGATGCCGGCGCTTCGGACCTGGCTTCGGGCGCACCCGGAAAAAATGTCGGAATTGCTGGCGCAAAATCCCTCCTTCGTTTTCTTTCGCAAACAGGAAATGGAAGGGCCGATCGGAAGTTTGGGCGTGGCCCTCACGCCCGGACGTAGCCTTGCCGTTGACCGCGCGTTTCTTCCTTTGGGCGCGCCGCTTTGGCTGGACAGCGTGACGCCGCTGAACCCGGAAGAACCGCTTCGCCGCCTGGTCGTTGCCCAGGATACCGGCGGCGCCATCAAGGGGGCGGTGCGCGGGGACTTTTTCTGGGGCTTTGGCGCGGCGGCGGAAAAACAGGCCGGCAGCATGAAAGTGCCCGGCCGCTATTATTTGCTGCTGCCGAAGCCGGGCGCCGCCAAGACGGCGAATTAGCATGGCACCGCCCAG
Source organism: Alphaproteobacteria bacterium (assembly GCA_021776275.1). Lineage (GTDB taxonomy): Bacteria > Pseudomonadota > Alphaproteobacteria. The sequence goes on from JAJFGH010000137.1 coordinate 4,765, forward strand.
GATTTCCGTCGGCCTTTTCGTCACCTGCCTGGTCGATCTTGCGCGCCCGAAGGTGGGGCTTGCCGCCGTCCGGCTTTTGGAAGCGGCGGGGTGCGACGTGGTCGTGCCGCGCGCCCAAACCTGCTGCGGCCAGCCCGCCCACAATGCCGGCGACCGCAACGGCGCCGCCCAGCTGGCGCGCCAGACCATCGCGGCCTTCGAGGACGTGGATTACGTCGTCGTTCCTTCGGGCTCTTGCGCCGCCATGCTGCGGCGTCACTATCCGGAAATTTTGGCCGCGGATGCTTCCTGGTCCCGGCGCGCCAAGGCGTTCGGCGGCAAGGTGTTCGAGCTGACGGCTTTTCTTGCCGACGTGCGGGATTTGGCCGATTTGCCGGAACGCCCGGGCCCGAAAGGCCCCCGCCGGATCGCCTATCACGATTCCTGCGCCGGCCTGCGCGAGCTTGGCATTCGGAACGCCCCCCGGCGGCTGCTTGAAAAAATTCCCGATCTCGGCGTCGCCGAGATTGCGGAAGGCGAGGTTTGCTGCGGCTTCGGCGGGGCGTTCTGCGTCAAATTCCCGGAAATTTCCGAGCGCCTCGCCGCCGACAAATGCCGGGCGGCGGAAAAGGCCGGCGCCACCGAGCTTGCCGGCGGCGATTTGGGCTGCCTGCTTCACCTGGCGGGCAAGCTTCGCGCGGAAGGCTCCAATTTGCGGGTTCGCCACGTCGCGGAAATTCTCGCCGGCCTGGACGACGGCCCGGCCATCGGCGAACCGGTCACCGGGGAACCGGTCACCGGGGAACCGGACGCCGGGGAAAAGGCGCGGGGCTAGAAAAGATGAAAATCACCTCGAACGCCTTTCGCGCCAACAGCCGCGGCGCCCTTCAAGACCGAAATTTGCAGGACGCCCTTGGCAATCTGAAGCGCGGCTTTCAGGAAAAGCGCCGCAAGGCAAAAGCGCGCCTGCCCGAATTCGAAGAGCTGCAAGACCATGCCGTTGCCATCAAGGAACACAGCCTCGACCATCTCGATTTTTATCTCGAACGCTTTGAGAAAGAAGTCACGGCGCGCGGCGGCAAGGTGCATTGGTGCCGGGACGGTGCCGAGGCGCGGGCGACGATTTTAAAACTTTGCAAAGACGTGAACGCCAAAAGAGTCGTGAAGGCAAAATCGATGATCGCCGAGGAAATCGCGATCAACGATTACCTCGAAGCAAACGGGATAGAGCCGTGCGAAACGGATCTCGGCGAATACATCATTCAACTGCGCCACGAACCGCCAAGCCACATCATCGGGCCCGCCATTCATCTAAAGCGCGAACAGGTGGCCGATACGTTCCGCGAGCAGCATTCGGAATTTCCCGATGCCCGCAAATTGGACGCGGCCCGCGATCTGGTGGACGAAGCAAGGCACATCATGCGCCCGCGTTTTCTTTCGGCGGATGTCGGCATCAGCGGCGCCAATCTTTTGGTCGCCGAAACGGGAAGCGTCGTGCTGCTTTCGAACGAAGGCAACATCGATCTTTCGCGCGCCTTGCCGAAAACGCACATCGTCGTCGCCAGCATCGAAAAAATTGTGCCAACGCTTTCGGATGCAAACGTCATCCTGCGGCTGCTTAGCCGGTCCGCGACCGGACAGGAGGCGGCGGCCTATATGAGTTTTCTGACCGGGCCCAGAGGCGCAGACGAAACGGACGGGCCGGAAGCCTTCCACGTGCTTTTGCTCGACAATGGGCGGAGCGATCTTTTGAAGGGCGAGTTCGAGCGGATCCTTCACTGCATTCGTTGCGGCGCCTGTCTCAACCATTGCCCCGTTTACGGGGTGACGGGCGGGCACGCCTATGGCGCCGTCTATACCGGGCCCATGGGGGCCGTGCTGACGCCGTTGCTGGAAGGGCTGGAACATGCGGCGCCGCTTCCCGAAGCCTCGACCTTTTGCGGGCGCTGCGAAGAGGTGTGCCCGATGCGGATTCCGCTGGTGGGCCTGCTTCGAAATTTGCGCGTCCGGCTTTTGAAGAAAAAGCCAGACGGCCTGGCGACCCGCAGGCGGCTGGGGGTTTGGCTTTTCTTCGCGACGCGGCCTTCGCTTTACCATGGGGTTGCCCGCCTTCTTCTAAGGCTTGCCGCGCCCTTTGGCCGCGGCGGCGCGCTCTCGGTCGGGCCCAGGGCCGGCGGATGGGGGCGGCGCTTTCCCGTACAAGGCGGCCCCACCTTTCAGGAAATGTGGCGGCAACGCGAAAAGGCGAAACGCCCATGAATGCGCGCGCGGCCATTCTCGGAAGGCTGCGGACGCGGCTTGGGCGCGACACCGCCTCGGCCGCGGAATTGCGCATCATGGAACGGGAGGTGGCCGGCCGGCTCGAACATCCGCCCACCCACCCCGTGCCCGCCCGCACGCGTTTGGGCGATGCGGCCCGGCGCGCCCTTTTCGTTCGGATGGCGGAAGAAGCCAAAGCCAGCGTCACGCCCCTGGCCCGGGCGGCGGCGCTGCCGGAAAGCTTGCGCATCTTTTTGAAGGCGCGCGGGCTGGATGGCGCGCTCCACGCCACGGGCGAAGCGGGCTTGCGCGCGCTTCCCTGGGCGGCGGCCGGAATTTCGCTTCGCCATGGCCGGTCGGCCGGCACGCCGGCGAGCGTTGCCCTCGCCTTCGCCGGCATTGCCGAAACCGGCAGCCTTCTTTTTTGCGCCGCGCCGGAAAGCCCCATGACGGCGCATCTTCTTTGCGACCTGCATTTGGTGCTGCTTCCCGAAAACCGTATCTTCGCCACGGTGGAAGCGGCGCTGGAAGATTTTCAAAAAACGCAAGGCGCATTCATGCCAAGCGCAGCCATGTTTGTCACCGGGCCATCGCGGACGGCGGACATCGAACAGCAAATGCAGCTCGGCGCTCACGGACCGAGAGAGCTTCACATCTATCTGACCGAAGAAGGCCCATGACCGACACGCCGGGCAAGGACGACGAAGACGCGCTGTGGCGCCACGTCAAGCAAGAGACCCGCCCCCTTGCCAAAAAGAAACGCGCCGCGCCGAAACCAAAAGTGCCGCCTGCGCCGTCCCTGAAAAAAGCCGCGCCGAAACCAAAGGCGCCGCCGCAAGCGGCGTCACAAGCGGCGGCATCGCCCGCGCCACCGCAAGCGGCGGCCATGGGCAGCGGCCTGGATCGGCGCAGCGCCACGCGCCTTCGCCGCGGCCAGATGGCCATTGCCGCGACCCTCGATCTGCACGGCCAGACCCAGGCGGAAGCCCATCGCACGCTCAACCTCACGCTTTCGCGCGCGCACCGGGCGGGCAAGCGCACGGTGCTGGTCATTACCGGCAAGGGCCTTGGCAAGGAAGGCGGCGGCGTGCTCAGGGCGAACGTTCCGAGATGGCTTGGCGAGCCGCCCCTTTCCGGGATCGTGCTGGACGTGGCGCCGGCCCAAGGCAAGCATGGCGGCGGCGGCGCCTTCTACGTTCTTTTGCGCAAACCAAGGCAAAGCCGGTGACGCCCTTCGGCGCAAAGATGCGCGCGCTTCGCGCCGCCCGCGGGCTGACCCTAAAGCGCCTGGCGGAAGACCTGCAGATTTCCGCCGCCTATCTTTCCGCGCTGGAGCATGGCAAGCGCGGGCGGCCAAGCCGGATGCTGTTTTTGCAGATCGTCGCCTATTTCGATCTTGGCTGGGAGGCGCAGGAAGAGCTGGAAAATCTGGTCCGCCTGTCGAACCCGAAGGTGACGGTGGACACCGCCGGCCTCAACCCCGAGGCGACGGAATTGGCGAAT
>JAJFGH010000138.1 GCA_021776275.1 Alphaproteobacteria bacterium
CTCGTCGCCCGCCATCGGCGTGCCGTTCAAGCCCAAAATCTCGACCGGCGCAGAGGGGCCGGCTTCCGTAACGTTCTGCCCGTGGTCGTCGATCAAGGCGCGGACCCGGCCCCACTCGCTGCCGGCGACAAAAATATCGCCGATGCGAAGCGTGCCGCGCTGAATGAGAAAGGTGCCGACGGCGCCGCGGCCACGTTCCAGCTTGGCCTCGACGACGATCCCTTCCGCCTTGCAGTCGGGATTTGCCTTGAGGTCTAAAATTTCTGCCTGCAACAGAATGGCTTCTTCCAGCTTGTCGAGATTCAGTCCCGACTTCGCCGAAACTTCGATGGTCAAGATATCGCCGCCCATCGATTCGACCACGACTTCGTGTTGCAGAAGTTCCGAGCGCACCCGTTCCGGATTTGCTTCCGGTTTGTCCATTTTGTTGATGGCAATGATAAGCGGCACCCCTGCGGCGCGCGCATGATGGATGGCTTCCACCGTCTGGGGCATAATGCCGTCATCGGCGGCAACCACCAGCACGACGATGTCCGTCGCCTTCGCGCCGCGCGCGCGCATCGCCGAGAAGGCTTCGTGGCCCGGCGTATCCAAAAAGGTGATGCGGTTGCCGCTCTGCAAAACCACCTGATAGGCGCCGATGTGCTGGGTGATCCCGCCTGCCTCGCGGCTAACCACGTCGGTCTTGCGAAGGGCGTCCAAAAGCGACGTCTTGCCGTGATCCACATGGCCCATCACCGTGACGACGGGGGCGCGCGGCTGCAATTGCCCTTCTTCGTCCACCGCGGATTTCAGCCCGATCTCGATATCCGATTCGCTGACGCGTTTGATCCGATGGCCGAACTCTTCGATGACCAACTCGGCCGTATCGGCATCGATCTCCTGGTTCATGTTGGCCATGACGCCCATTTTCATCAGCGCCTTGATGACATCCACGCCGCGTTCCGCCATGCGATTCGAAAGGTCCTGAACCGTCAGCACCTCCGGCACGACGACGTCGCGGATGATTTTTCCGGCCTCGTTGAGATCGCCGTCTTTGCGCTTCTCGCGCTCGCGGGCGCGACGAACCGAGGCAAGGCTGCGGACGCGCTCGTCCTCGTTCAGCGCTTTGGAGATCGTTAATTTGCTGGACCGGCGACGCGGCTCCGTCCGGCTGACCGGCGGCAAGCGCTTCGCTTCGGGCTTGCGCCGCACCTGGCCTTCCTGCTCGCGGATGCGCGCGGTGGCGGCGGTAAGGGCATTGCCATCGCCGCCCGGCTCGCTCCACCCTTCTTTTTCTTTCCGGGGGCCGCGGCTGCGGGCGGCTTTTTCCGGCGCCGGCAGTTCGGCTTCCGGGGGCTGCACGGCAGGCGCCTCGCCCCTGGGGGCAGGCGTTTCCTCGGCTTCCGCGGTCGGTGTCTTGAAAAGCGCGTTTGCCTCGGCCTCGGCCTCGGTCGCCGCCGCGCCTTTCAGGGCGCGGGCGCGGGCCTCGCGCTCTTGGTCCGTCAGGTGAACGTTGGCCTGGGCCTCCAATTCTTCTTCCGTCGGCGCTTCGACTTCGGCTTCCTTCACCTCCGTCATATCGCCTTCGGAATCTTTCGAGAACGTCCGCTTTTTGCGCACCTCGACCGTCACCGCCTTGGTCCGGCCGTGCGAGAAACTTTGCTTCACTTGGCCGACCTTGACGGTTTTCTTTAACTCCAACCGTCCTGGGCGATTCAGCGAAAGCGGCTTCTTCTTTTCTTTTTCTTCCGGTTCGTTCGTTTCGGTCATGTTTGCTGCTTGTAGTTGGCGTTTAAATTTTAAAAAATCAGGCTTTTTCGGCGTCCGCCGGTTCGGCTGCGGCCGTTTCGGTGTCCGCCGCTTCAGCCGCCACTTCCTCGTCTCCCTCGAACCAATGGGCCCGCGCCGCCATGATGATGGCGTCGGCCTCGGCGGCATTTAAGACGTTGCGGCCGAGGATATCGCGCAGCTCGTCGCTGGCAAGGTCGGCGAGATCGTCGAGGGTTTTCACCTCCTTTTCGCCCAGCTGCACCAGCATGGCGGGCGAAATCGCTTCGATCGCCGCAACCTCGTCCGTCACGCCAAGCTCTTTACGTTGCGCCGTCAGCTTTTCGTTCTGGGTAGCAATGTAATTCCGCGCACGGTCGCGAAGTTCGGTGCCAACCTCTTCGTCGAACCCCTCGATCCCGCCGATGTCTTCAATCGGCACGAACGCCACGTCCTCGATGGTCGAAAAACCTTCCGTCACCAAAAGATGGGCGATCACTTCATCCACATCCAGCGCATCCGTAAACATCTGCGAACGGACGCGGAATTCTTCGCTGCGCCGCTCGGATTCTTCCGCCTCGGTCAAGATGTCGATGTCCCAACCGGTCAGCTGGGATGCCAGGCGCACGTTTTGGCCACGGCGGCCGATCGCAAGGCTAAGCTGTTCATCGGGAACGACAACTTCGATCCGCTTCTGTTCCTCGTCCAGCACCACCTTCGCCACTTCCGCCGGCGCCATCCCGTTGACGATGAACGTCGCCGGATCCGGCGACCATTGAATAATGTCGATCTTCTCGCCCTGAAGTTCGCTGACCACCGCCTGAACGCGGCTGCCGCGCATGCCGACGCAGGCACCGACGGGATCGATCATCGCGTCGTTGGAAATGACGGCGATTTTTGCCCGGCTTCCGGGGTCGCGGGCGACGGAACGAATTTCAATAATGCCGTCGTAAATCTCCGGCACTTCCTGAGCAAAGAGTTTCGCCATGAACTGGGGGTGGGTGCGGGAAAGAAAAATTTGTGGGCCCCGCATTTCCTGTCGCACATCAAAGATATAGGCGCGCACACGGTTGCCGTTGTGAAAGACCTCTCGCGGCAGCGTCTCGTCCCGGCGCAAAAGCGCTTCGGCGCGGCCCAAATCGACGATCAGATGATTGCCGAACTCGCTGCGCTTGACGATGCCGTTGACGATCTCGCCAACGCGGCCTTTGTATTCTTCGTATTGACGCTCGCGCTCGGCTTCGCGCACCCTTTGGACGATCACCTGCTTCGCGGTTTGCGCGGCGATGCGGCCAAAATCAATTGGCGGCAAAACCTCGATCAGAAATTCGCCGATCTCGGCGTCCGGCTTTTGCTTGCGCGCCTCTTCGAGGCCCATTTGCGTGATGTCGTTTTCGATTTCCTCGACGACCTCAATGCAGCGCACCAGCTCGATCGCACCGGACTTGCGGTCGATCGTGGCGCGAATGTCGTGTTCGTGGCCATATTTTGAACGGCCGGCCTTTTGAATGGCCATCTCCATCGCTTCCAAGACCTCGTCGGGCTGGATGCCTTTGTCGCGGGCGACGCTTTCCGCCACCTGCAAAAGTTCGGGTCTTGGTTCCGTTATGGTTTCAAATTCCATGACCATTTCCGCGTCTTAGAGTTTCGCTGCTTTTGCAATTCGTTCATCGGTGAGCAAAAGTTTTGCCCGCCGAATGTTGTTGAAATCAAATTCAACCGTCTCGCCCTTTTGATCGATCCGAACGCAATCGTCGGCGATCCCGAGAAGCTTTCCCTGAAACCGTTTTTGCCCATCGATGGCAAGTGCGGTTTCAATTTTCACAAGCTCGCCGGCAAAGCGGGAAAAATCCTTGCGGCGCACCAGCGGCCGATCGATGCCCGGCGAACTGACTTCCAATTGATAGGGCCCGGAGATCGGATCCTCGACGTCAAGCAGCGCGGAAATCGCCCGGCTCATCTCGGCGCAATGCTCAACCGTCATTTCGGCGCCGTCGCCGCGTTCCGCCATGACCTGCAAAGTCGGCGAACGCCCGGCGGTAAGAAGGATACGCACAATTTCGAAACCCATCGCTTCCAGAGAGGGTGCGATCATCCTTTCAATCGACTCCGTCAATTTTGTTCCCGCTTCACCCATTTACGCACACGGCCACCCGTTGGCCGCCCTTTGGCCAAACAATAAAAAAGTGGGCCGGGGCCCACCTCTTGTAACCGTTCAAAGCTTCTGTGGCTTAGGGAAATTACCGCCAAAATACAGGCATTTGGCAGATGGTATCAACCTTTTTCCGCCCGCCCCGGCCGGCGCCGCGGCCGCCGGCGAAAGCGCAAATAGGCGATTTCCCTGCCTTCGCGCACCGCCTTCGCCTCATAGCGGGTTGGCGGCCAATCGGCGGGGCGGACATGCCAATCCGCAGAAACCTTGGCTTCCCAGGCAAAATCGGCCGCCGCCAGCAGGTGGCGCAGCATCCATTCCACATAGCCCGCGTCGTCGCTGGCCAGGCGAAGCTCGGCACCGTCTTTCATGACCCGGGCAAGGGCTTGCAGGTTTTCTTCTGAAACAAAGCGGCGTTTGTGATGCCGCGTCTTCGGCCACGGGTCCGGAAAGAGAAGAAAGACGCGGCCGAGGCTTGCCGGCGGCAGCGCCGCCAGAAGGGCGCGGGCGTCGTCGGGAAAAACGCGCACATTCTGCAATTTTTCCGCCTCAACCTGCGTCAACAGGCGGGCAAGCCCGTTCACGAAAGGCTCGCAGCCCAAAAAGCCGATCTTTGGATGCGCCTTGGCCTGCCAGATCAAATGCTCGCCGCCGCCAAAGCCGATCTCGAGCCAGATGTCGTCGGGGGGGTTTGAAAAAAGTGTTTCGCACGCCACCGGCGCGCCGTCATCGGCAAGGACAAGACGAAGCTTGGGCAGCAGGCGCTCGAACCTTGCGCGTTGCGCCGGCCGCAGGCGATGGCCCTGGCGCCGGCCATAGAGCCTTCGGGTGCCCGCCGCCTGGCCTTCGACCATTTTACCCGGCCCTGCCTATTGAAACGCGGCGCGCAAATCGTCGACGAGATCCAGGCGCTCCCAGGAAAAGCCGCCATCCTTTTCCGGCTCGCGGCCAAAATGGCCATAGGCTGCCGTGCGTTTGTAAATCGGACGGTCCAGCTGCAAATGTTCGCGAATGCCCCTTGGCGAAAGATCGACAAGATCGCACAAAACGTCCGCGAGAACGCCTTCATCGGCAAAGCCGGTGCCATGGTTGTCGATGTAAACCGACAGCGGTTTCGAAACGCCGATCGCGTAAGCGAGCTGAATCGTGCAGCGCTCCGCCAGGCCGGCGGCAACGACGTTCTTCGCCAGATAGCGCGCCGCATAGGCTGCGGAACGGTCCACCTTCGTTGGGTCCTTGCCGGAAAAAGCCCCGCCGCCATGGGGCGCCGCGCCGCCATATGTATCGACGATGATTTTGCGGCCGGTAAGGCCGGCATCCCCATGGGGGCCGCCGATGACGAACCGCCCCGTCGGGTTCACGTAAAATTCTTCGTCCGGGCACATCCAGCCATCGGGAAGCACCTTTTCGACATAAGGACGCACCAGCTCGCGAATTTCCTGCTGGTCAAGTTCCGGCGCGTGCTGGGTGGAAACCACCACCGACGTCGCGCGAATTGGCTTGCCGTCTATATATTCCAGCGTCACCTGGCTTTTCGAATCCGGCCGCAGGCCCGGCGCTTTGCCGCTGTGGCGCGCTTCGGCAAGGGCATGAAGAATGCCGTGGGCATAGTAAATCGGCGCCGGCATCAGCACGTCCGTCTCGCGGCAGGCATAGCCGAACATGATGCCCTGATCGCCCGCGCCTTCGTCCTTGTTGCCTTTTGCATCGACGCCCATGGCGATGTCTTCGGACTGGCTGTGGACGAAGACCGAAACCTCCGCATCCTTCCAGTGAAAACTTTCCTGGTCGTAGCCGATCGCGCGAACCGTCTTGCGCGCGACATCTTCCATCACATCGTTCGTGATCGATTTTGGCCCGCGCACTTCGCCCGCAAGCACAATGCGGTTGGTCGTAACCAGGGTTTCAACCGCGACGCGCGATTTCGAATCGGCCGCTAAAAATGTATCGACGATGGCATCCGAAATTTGATCGCAGACTTTGTCCGGATGTCCTTCCGACACCGACTCGCTGGTGAAGAAATATTCTCCCTGACGCAAGGTAGCTGCCTCCCGATGCAAAATTCAGCCGCACCCGCTCCCATGCAAATCTTGGAATTTTTTCGCAGGAATCAGGGCGCGCGCCGCCGGTTTCGATCTGGCGATTTTGTGGCAGCCTTTCGATGGACCGTCAAGCAAGGATGGGTGGGGGGCGATCGCCCCGATGTGCCGTCTGCCGCAGGCGCAGCCAAACTAGGCCGTCGCGTCCGTTTCCTCTTCGGCGAGGGAGCGCGTGAGATCGAGGATCCGCTTGCGCATGGCCGGGCTTTTGATCTGGTAATAGGCGCGGACAAGCTGCAGCGTTTCGCGTTTTGCCATCGGATCGCCCTCGAAGGGGGGCGGCGCCTCTTCCTGCAAATGGCCGGCAGCGCCCGTCTCCCCTTCCAAATCGTCGAAGAAAAAGGAAACCGGCACGTCGAGCACCTGGCTCAGCTCGTGCAGGCGGCTGGCGCCGATGCGGTTGGCGCCGCGCTCATATTTCTGGACTTGCTGAAAGGTAAGGCCGATGGCCTTGGCCAGCTTTTCCTGGGTCATGCCAAGAAGCGTCCGGCGCAAACGCACCCGCGCGCCAACATGCATATCCACCGGGTTCGGCCCATCGCCGCGGGCCCATTTGCGAGATGTCGCGGAACGCTTGGCGGGTGCGGCGGCGGATACAGCGGCGGACATGGCGTCTCCCAAAGGCAGGCGTTTCTAGCGACCCGGGACCCTAGCATACAACCGTATGATGTCAATTTGATAGGGACACAACCTTACAGGGTGGCGCGCCGCCGCCACCCCCAAGCTCAAATGGCGCGCCGCCGCCACCCGCCAAGCAGGGCCCCGGCCAGAAGCAGGCCAAGCAGCGTCCAATCGCCGAAACGCCCGTAAGGCGGCGGGCTTTCCAGCGCCGCCGGCAGCGGCCCGTCCACCGTGCCGGCAACGCCAAGGCCCAGATGCCGCACCACCCGGCCGTAAGGATCGAGAATCGCGGAAATGCCGGTGTTCGCCGCCCGCACCAGGGGCAGCCCCTCCTCGATGGCGCGAAAACGCGCAGCGGCAAAATGCTGATAGGGGCCCGAACTTTCCCCGAACCAGGCGTCGTTCGTCACATTGAGCAGCCATTGCGGCCGCGCGTTCCGGTCCAGCACCGCGCCCGGAAAAATCACCTCGTAACAAATGAGCGGGCTTAGCGGCGGCAGGCCGCCAAGGGTCAGCGTTACCGGCCCGGGCCCACGATAAAAATCGCCGATGCCGGGCACCAGCCGCGAAATCGGCAGCAGCCCCCGGAGGGGCACGAATTCGCCGAACGGCACGAGATGAAATTTGTCATAGCCGCCAAGGATAGCCCCCCTTTCATCAAGAGCCACCAGGCCGTTCGAAAGGCCATGTGCGCCCGCCCCCGGCGGGCGCCTCGGCGCGCCGGTCAGCAACAGGCCGTTCTTTGGCACCGCCTGGGCCAAGCGTTCGCGCAAGGCCGGGGACTCTTCCAGAAAAAAAGGAACCGCCATCTCCGGCCATATAACGGCAGCGATGCCCTCCAGCCCGCCGTCCAGGCTAAGCGCGACGTGGCGTTCCAGATGCCGCGCTTGCCGGTCGGGCTGCCACTTCAAAGCCTGGGGAACGTTCGCCTGCACAAGGCGAAGGCGAAGTTCGGTTTGGGCGTGCGGATCGGCGCCGGCGAGCCGCAGCGCGCCGCCGCCCCAAAGCAACAGCAAAAAAAGAAAAGTAAAAAATACCGGACGCTGCCGATGGGAAGGCGCCGTTTCCGCCAGCACGCTTGGCAGCATCGCCGCAAACGCCAGAACGAAACTCAGGCCGTAGCTTCCGACGATCGCCGCCGTTTGCATCATCGCTTCCGAAAAAACCCAGCCATGGCCCAACGGCATCCAGGGAAAGCCGGTCAGCAAATGGCCGCGCAGCCATTCGAAGATCACCCAAACCAAGGCGAAAAGAAGGCAGCGCTGCCACGCCGACCCAAGGTGCCCGCGCAGCCCATAAAAAACGAGCGCCGCGGCGGCTGGAAAAAGGGCGAGGTAAAGGGCAAGGCCCGGGATCGCGATCGGCGCCAGCCAGGCAAAGCGCTCGGCATCGACCAGAAAGGCGTGGGCGATCCAATGCACGCCGATCAGGAAATGGCCGAAGCCAAAGGCAAGGCCAAGCAGAAAGGCGCCAAGGCGGCTTGCCGCCGCCCCAAGCAGCCAGACCAGGCCCGGAAAGGCTAGAAAAAGAAGCGGAAACGCCTGCCAGGGGGGCATCGCGAAAGCCCCCAGCGCGCCCAGAAAAAAGGCCAGCGCAAAGGAACGCCAGCCGCGAAGAGCGGCCACGCGTCCCTGCATGCGTTGCGCCCATCCGGTAAGAAATCCCAAAGCGGGGCGGGGATCACCCATCCGCGGGCGATGGGCCCGAAGGGGTGCGTACGCGCAAGCGCCGGATGCGCCTTGCATCGGCCTCCAGCACTTCGAACTCGACCCCCGATGGGTGGCGGATGATTTCGCCACGCGCCGGCACGCGGCCCGCCAGATAGAAGACAAGCCCGCCAAGGGTGTCGATGTCTTCGTCCTTGTCGGTCAACAAGGTCTGGCCGATGCGCGTTTCAAACTCTTCCAGCTCGGCCCGGGCGTCGACCAGAAGCGACCCGTCATGCAGCGGCACCACCATCGGGGGCGCTTCGATGTCGTGTTCGTCTTCGATCTCGCCGACGATTTCCTCGACAAGGTCTTCGATGGTAACCAGCCCGTCGACCCCGCCATATTCATCCACGACCAGCGCCATGTGAATGCGGGTCGCGCGCATCTGCAACAACAGATCCAGCACCCGCATCGTCGGCGCCACAAAAAGCGCGCGCCGAACAATTTTCGGCAGATGAAAAGCCGCCGTCTCGCCGACGCAGGCGAGAAGGTCTTTGATGTGTACGATGCCAATCACATTGTCGAGGTTTTGCCGGTAAACCGGAAGCCGGGAATGGGCGTTCTTGCTCATGATGTCGGCCACTTCGCCGAGGGCCGCCTCGGCGCCGGCCGCGACGATGTCGGCCCGCGGCACCATGATGTCGCTGATGGCGACGTTGCGAAGTTTGAGCACGTTTTCCAGAAGGACGCGCTGGTCCGGGCCGATGGCGATTTCCGATTCTTTGCGTTCAAGAATCAGACCTTCGATGGCCTCGCCCAACGTGCCCTCGGTGGCCCGCGACCGGCGCCTGCGAATGCGGCCCCAAAGCGTTCGAAACCAGGGAACGACCCCTTCGGCTTTGGAAGCCGGCTCCGAAGCGGTCTGCTCGTGCATTTGCATCAGCCTCTGCCTTCGTTCAAAGGCGCGTCGGCGTAAGGATCGGCAATGCCGAGATGGCCGAGCACGTCCCGTTCAAGACTTTCCATTTCCTCCGCCGCCTTCGCCTCGACGTGATCGTAGCCCAAAAGGTGCAAAACCCCATGCACGACCAAATGGCTGGCATGATCCAGGAGGGATTTTCCTTGCGCCGTTGCTTCCCCCGCCGCCGTCTCGAAGGCAAGCACCACGTCGCCAAGCATGGCCTGTCCGGGCCGCGCCTGGCCCGGCGTGGCCGCCGGCGGCGCCTCGCCCGGAAAGGAAAGCACGTTCGTCGGCCGGTCCTGCTGGCGGTAGCTGCGGTTGAGGCGTTGGCTTTCAACATCGTCCACCAGCGCCAGGCTAAGCTCGGCGGCCCCGTTCGCCGGCCAACCCGCCTTCAGGGCGGCCAGGGCGGCACGGCGCAGCCCGGCTTCGATTTCCGGCACGGCCCGCTCCCAGCGGGCATCCGAAACCAAGATGCCCACCTCCGGCGCGGTCGATTGCGGCTTCGCTTTAGGCATCGTCCGGTTTGTCCTTTGACCCAGGCTTGGACGCCGGCGCATAGGCGTCTTCTTCTTGTTCTTGCGCGCGCGCATCGTAGGCCCGCACGATGTCCGACACCAATGGGTGCCGCACGACGTCCGAATCCAGTAATTCGACGATGCGCACGCCTTCGACGTCCATGAGCACTTCCAGCGAATCGCGCAAGCCCGAACGCACGCCCCTGGGCAAATCCACCTGGGTGAGATCGCCGGTGACCGTCATGCGGGCGTTCTCGCCCAAACGCGTCAGCAGCATTTTCATCTGCACGGCGGTCGTGTTCTGCGCCTCGTCCAGAATTACAAACGCGTTTGAAAGCGTCCGTCCGCGCATGAAAGCAAGCGGCGCGATTTCAATCTCGCCGCTGGCGAGCCTGCGTTTCACCTGTTCAAGCGGCATCATGTCGTGAAGCGCCTCGTAGAGCGGCCGGAGATAAGGATCGATCTTCTCGCGCAAATCGCCGGGCAAAAAGCCCAGGCTTTCGCCCGCCTCGACGGCGGGACGCGACAGCACGATGCGATCGACCTGGCCGTTCATCAACATGGAAACGGCCGAAGCGACGGCAAGATAGGTCTTGCCGCTTCCGGCCGGGCCAAGGGCGACGACAAGCTCGCTTTCCTGAAGCGCCTGGATGTAGCGCACCTGCCCCGGCGAGCGCGGCGAGATCAACCGCTTGCGCGTCGGGATGGCATAATTTTCCGGGTCCAGAAGGGTGCCGTCCGCGTTTAAATTCATGGCAAGCCGCAAGGCCGCATCGACCTCGCCTTCGTTGACATCGAGCCCACGTTTAAGACGGCGGTATAGCAAATCCAGCGCCGCCCGCGCCATGCGAACCCGATCCAATGGACCGGAAATCGCCAATTGATTGCCGCGCGAGCCGATGGCCACGTCCAGCCGGCGTTCGATCTGGGAAAGATGGGCGTCCTGCTTGCCATAAAGCTGGGGAAGAAGCCGGTTGTCATCGAATTGAAGATGCTGCTGGGACGCGTTTTCCGTGGTGGTGGCTGCCATCACGCGCAGGCTCTTTCGCTGGTTGCCGAAGGGGACGTGCCGATCGGCCCGATCCATTCGCCCGCCAGGCTGTTCCTATGCTGGGCAAGGATGCGGATTTGGCCGAGATCGCCGATGGCCGCTTCCGGCGCCTCGACATGCACCGCCTGCCAATAGGGGCTGCGCCCGATCAGCTGGTTCCGGTGGCGGCCGGCCTGTTCGAAAAGAACCGGCAGCGTGCGGCCAAGCATCTTTGCGTTCCAGGCGCGCTGGCTTTGCCCAAGCAGCGTCTGCAGGCGGTGCAGGCGTTCTGCCTTTACGGCCTCCGGCACAGCATCTGGCATCAACGCCGCCGGCGTGCCGGGGCGCGGGCTGTATTTGAAGGAAAAGGCCTGGGCAAAACCCATTTCTTCGACAAGGGCCAGGGTCGCCTCGAAATCTTCATCCGTCTCGCCGGGAAAGCCGACGATGAAATCCGACGAAAGGGCGATGTCCGGCCGGTGGCGGCGCAGCGTGGCCACAAGCTCCCGATACGCGTCCGCCCCATGGCCGCGATTCATGCGTTCCAAAACCGAATCGGATCCGGACTGTACGGGAAGGTGCAGGAACGGCATCAGCTTCGCCTCCTCCCCATGCAGCCGCAAAAGGTCGGCGTCCATGTCGCGGGGATGGGACGTCGTATAACGAATGCGCAGCAGGCCTTCGATGGCCGCCAGCGCGCGAATGAGATCGGCAAGACCGGCCGCCTCGCCCTTTGGCCCCGGCCCGCGATAGGCATTGACGTTCTGGCCCAGCAGCGTGATTTCGCGGGCGCCGTTTGCGACCAGGTGACGCGCCTCTTCAACGATGGCCGCAACGGGCCTGGAAAATTCGGCGCCGCGCGTATAGGGCACAACACAAAACGTGCAAAATTTGTCGCACCCTTCCTGAATGGAAAGAAAGGCCGACACACCGGGCGCCGAGGCGGCCTCCGGCAAATGATCGAATTTCGATTCGACGGGAAAATCCGTATCCAGCACCGCGCCCTCGGCGCGCGTGGCCCGGGCGACCATTTCCGGAAGCCGGTGATAGGTCTGCGGTCCAAAGACAAGATCGACATGGGGAGCGCGGCGAAAAATTTCTTCGCCTTCCGCCTGGGCAACGCACCCGGCAACGGCAAGGATTTGGCCGCCGCGTTCTGCCTTCACGGGCCGCAACCGGCCCAATTCGGAAAAAAGCTTTTCGGATGCCTTTTCGCGGATGTGGCAGGTGTTCAAAATCACCATGTCCGCGGCCTCGGGACGGTCCGTCAGCCGATAGCCAAGCGGCGCCAGGACGTCCGCCATGCGGGCGGAGTCGTAGACGTTCATCTGACAGCCATAGGTTTTGATGAAGAGTTTTTTTGCCATCGCCTACCAGGCCTGCGGAGCGGAAGGATTCGCGCCCCTGGCGCCCCCTGCATCCAGCGTAGATATGGATACGGATAGCCGAAAAAACACTAGCATTGCCTTAAAAAGAGTCAAGGATTGCCCCCCGCCCGCGCCGGTGCCGGCGCGCGGGCCTTGGGCATCTGGCCGGTGATGGCCTGGGCGACCCCCCGGGAAACCGTTTTATGGGTGGCATCGGCAAGGGTCTTGCGCGAACCGAAGGCGTCGATCGTCACAACGGGGTGAAATTGCACGACGATGGTAACGTCGCCAAGCCCCGCCATTTCCCAAAAATGGGGCGCCAGCTCCATGTCGCCATACCACGCATAATAGGGCCGCAGCGAACGTCCCAGCGGGATCCCGTCCAAATGGGTATAGGCGATCGAAACCGGCTGGACGGTGATGGCTTCGCCATGGATCTTTTCTTCGGCCACGCTGAAGAGCGCGCTTTTAAAACGGAGCACGCGGTTGCCGTCGTTGCTGGTTCCCTCGGGAAAAAGAATGAGCCGATCGCCGCGTTGCAAGCGCTCGTGAATGACGTTCCGATGCGCCGAGGTACGGGACACGCGCCGCTCGATAAAAACCGTTTCTTGCAGCTTGGCCAGCGTTCCAAAGAAAGGCCAATCCGCAACTTCCGCTTTCGAGATGAACGCAACGCCGCGAATCAGCGCCGACAGCATCGTAATGTCCAGATAGGACGTGTGGTTGGAAACGAACAAGGTCGGCCGCTGGTCGGAAATTTCGCCGATCTGAATCAGGCGGAAGCCGAAGATGCGGCAGCAACTGCGATGATAAAAATAAGGAAGGCTGCGCGCGTAAGAAAAGTGAAAACGCAGCCCGATCACCTGCGCCGGAATAAGCAGAAGCGTCCAGCTAACGTAAACGAAGATGCGAAAGGCCGCTAAGAGGCTAGAGCCCATTCGACCTAGGTTTTCGATTTCTTGATATCGAAGTGACGGAAATATTTATCCGGAACGATGTCCCGTTTTACAACGATGCACACATCCGTCGTGTTGAACTGCTCGTCGACGACGGCCCCGTCCCCAACAAAACCGCCGAGGCGCAAATACCCCTTGATCAAGGTTGGCAAGGACGCCAATGCGCGTTTCGCATCCACGTTCTCCTGCGTCCGCATGGGCACGTAGCGGTCGGGCAACGCGCGCGGGCGAATGGCCGGCGGCGCCAGATGGTATTTGTGCAGATAGCTCAACGCTTCGGCGTGCTGCGCCGGGTCCGTGCCGATGAAGCTGGCGCAGCCGAACAGAAGGTCGATGTCGTAATGCTCGACATAGGCGCCGATGCCCCGCCACAGCAATTCCATTGTCGCCCGGTTGCGGTAATTCGCATCGACGCAGGAACGGCCAAGCTCCAAAACCCGCCCCGGATATTCCACCAGCCGCGAGATGTCGTATTCGCCGGCGGAATAAAAGCCGCCTTGGCTTGCCGCCATTTCGCCGCGGATCAGCCGATAGGTGCCGACGACGGCATCGGAAAATTCGCCCTGGGCGACGCGCTCGCGGTCGATCACCAGCACATGGTCGCAGTCCTCGTCGAAATCGTCGAAGTCGCGGCGGCGTTCCGCCATGTCCGGCGTCGGGGTGGCGGCCAGCTCGTCGTAGAAAACCCGGTAGCGAAGCGCCAGGGCCGCATCGATTTCGCGGTCGTTGTGAGCAAGGCGCACGTCGAGGGATTTGCTTTGCACTTTCTGGATGGGATCGAAATAGGCGTGCCCCGCCAACGCCCCGCCGAACCGCTTGCGGCCATAGGGCGGGCGCATCACGCGCGCAAATTTCGGCAGCCACCCCGGCTGGCGCTGGCGAAAACGGTCACGAAGTTTTTTTGGTCCCTTCAACATGTCGCTATTTCGCGTCATCCATTGGAAGGCAGTAAAGCTCTAACCGGTGGCCGACAAGTTCATAGCCATGTTTTTTCGCCACCGCTTTTTGATAGGTCTCGATGTCCTTGCACTCGAACTCGATGATTTTTCCGCTGCGCATATCGACCAGATGATCGTGGTGCTTTTCCGGTATTTCCTCATAGCGCGCGCGCCCGGTGCCAAAGTCGAGCCGCTCGATAATGCTGGCCTCCTCAAAGAGGCGGATCGTGCGGTAGACGGTCGCAATGCTGATGCGGTCGTCAATTTCTGAAGCGCGCTGATACACCGTCTCCACGTCCGGGTGATCTTTCGAATCGGAAAGCACCCGCGCAACGACGCGGCGCTGTTCTGTCATTTTTAAACCTTTGTCTTCGCAAAGGCGTTCCAGTCTGGACGTCATCGCTTGGCCGAACCATTGGTTTCCATTGCTTAAGACGCCAAGTATAAGGGCTCAAAACTACCCTCACAAGCCCGTCCCCGATGGTCCAAGATTGCCATTCGCCTTTGTTTTTCCGCCGCTTGACGCATGCCCGCGTTGCAAAAACCCATCCGGCCGGACGTGGCGTTCGTGTTTTTTATTTCCGTATCCGGCCCCGTTCGTCGGCGAAGAATTCCACATTTGTATGACGGAACGATGTCGAAGAAGGCGTGCCGCCCGGTTGGGCCGCCCCTTGACCGCGCCTCAAAAAGTTCGGCAAAGAATGTGGGCGTCTTCCGCCCGGCCGCCCTTGGGGCTGTCTTCTGCCCGGTAATAACGCGCGCGCGCGCCCACTTCGACAAAACCGTGGCGGCGATAAAGCGCAAGCGCGTCCAAATTTGCCACCGACACTTCCAAATAAAGGGCCTGGGCGCCGCGCCTTTGCGCCCCTTCCGCCGCCGCCTCCAAAAGCCGCCCGCCGACGCCCTGGCCACGGGCTTCCATGCCGACGCCAAGGGAGAGAATTTCCGCCTCGCCCCCGGCGGCCCGACAAAGGACGAAGCCCAAAGGCGTATCTTCGCCAGCCGCAATGGCCGCGCCATCGGCAAAGGCAAGATGGCCAAAACCGGGCTCGCCGCCGAGCAGCTTGGCGATGGCCGCGGGCGCCCAGGGGGCCGGAAAAACCAGCCCCTGCAACGCGCCGATTGCCGCCGCGTGGGCAGGCGTGGCGGCACAAATCCGCGTTTTACCCATTGGGGAGCCTTGCCTCCGGCGGGCGCAGGTAAAGGGGTTCCGGATTGGCCGTGGGGGCGCGGGCGGCACCAAGGCGGGCGAGGATTTCCGCCTGGGGGTAGCCGGGCGCCGCCGACCAGCGAACGTCGCCGTTCCCCTTGGCAAAAACATCGCGAAGCAGGGCTGCGCCGTCGCCGACGATCAAAAGCGGCGCCCGGGCCATCGCCGCGCAGGCCTCCGGCGCGCGAACCGCCCCTTGATCAAGGGGACGGAGCGTTTCATCGAACGCCTGGGCGTAAAGATCGCCCCGCTTCGTATCCAGAGCCACCAGCACGTGGCGGCCTGCGCGCTCGTCCGGCGCAACGCCATGGGCAACCGCTTCGAAACTCGTCACGCCGACGATCGGCAGATGGCCCGCCAAAGCAAGGCCGCGCGCCGCCGCCAGGCCGACGCGAAGGCCGGTGAACGAACCGGGCCCCAGGGTCGTCGCCAAACGGTCCACCTCGGCAAAGCCGACGCCGGCCTCCACCAGCACGTCCTGCACCAGGCCCATCAGCGCCTCCGCCTGGCCGCGGGCCATTTCGCGAAGGCGCGCGGCCAGCACCCGGTCCCCTTCCAACAGGGCGACCGAACAGGCACCGGCGGCGGTATCGAAGGCAAGAAC
>JAJFGH010000139.1 GCA_021776275.1 Alphaproteobacteria bacterium
TTTTCGGCCTCGGCCTCAAGATAGGGCACCATTGCCTGAATGACCGCTTCGCGGGAAAGGGGTTCTGCCGTTTCGCCATAGATGCGCCGATCGACACCCGCCAGCAAATAAGGGTTCTGATAAGCCGCCCGCCCGATCATCACCCCATCGACTTGGCTAAGATGGGTCTCGGCCGCCTCCAGGCTTTCGACGCCGCCGTTCAGAAGAATCTCGAGATCGGGAAAATCGCCCTTCAACCGGTAAACGACGTCATAGCGAAGCGGCGGCACCGAGCGGTTTTCCTTCGGACTTAGGCCCTGGAGATAGGCCTTGCGGGCATGCACGATGACGGTCCTGCATCCCGCCGCCGCCACCTTGCCGATAAAACCGGCCAGAAAATCGTAGCTGTCATGGGCATCGACGCCGATCCGGGTCTTGACCGTAACGGGAATGTCTACGGCCTCGCCCATGGCGCGGACGCAATCCGCAACCCGCTCCGGCTCCGTCATCAGGCAGGCCCCGAAGCGGCCCCGCTGAACCCGGTCGCTCGGGCAGCCAATGTTGAGGTTGATCTCGTCATAGCCGAACTCAGCGCCGATCCGGGCGGCGGCGGCAAGCTCGTGCGGCTCCGAGCCGCCAAGCTGAAGCGCCAGGGGATGTTCTTCCGGGTGAAAGCGTAAGAAGCGTTCGGCGTCGCCATGGAGGATCGCGCCGGTCGCCACCATCTCGGTATAGAGCCAGGCATGGCGCGAAATCCGCCGCAGAAAATAGCGATCGTGGCGGTCCGTGCGCTCCATCATCGGGGCAACGGCGATGCGCCGGGCCGGCAAGGGCAGCTCGCCCATTTGGGGTTTTTCAAAAGCCATGGGCAAGAACTTGCCCACGCCGCTGGCGAAAGGCAACCCGGAAGGCCCGCGCCTTGACACTCCGCCGCACCTAGGATATTATTCCTAAGACCTCGGAGGCGAAACCATGTCCCAAAAAAGCGTTCCCCCTAAGGCCATACCGGCCCTACCAAAGATGCCCCGGCCGGCCCTACCTCCATCCCTTCCCGCCCTGGCGCGGCCACTCGCACATCTCGAAATCCGGAAACGGGACCGTTTCGGCGAAGGCCATTTCGGCGCCTCCCGGGATGGCGGGCGGCGCCGGCACATGGGTTTGGACCTCGTTGCCCTTCCCGGCACGCCGGTCACGAGCCCGCTGGACGGGACCGTCACCCGGCTTGGCTGGCCCTATGGCAACGATCCAAGCTACCGCTATGTGGAGGTCACGGCAGATGCGGGCCTGGTGGTGAGGCATTTCTACGTCGCGCCCGAAATCGGCCTCGGCAGACGGGTCACGGCTGGGGAAACCTGCCTCGGCACGGTCCAGGACCTGACCCGGCGCTATCCCGATATCACGAACCACCTGCATTTCGAGATGCGCCAGGCGGCGGACCCGGCCTGCCGGGATCACCGCCCCCGGGACACGCGCGGGCGCCGCCGCAACCTCTATAGGGGCTATTCGGTGATCGATCCCACGCCGCTGCTTTTCATCCCGGCGTGAGAGCGCTATAGGAAAGGGTGCCCTTTTCGCCAATCTGCCCATCGAGAGGCCCCATGACAGCCATCGCAGAAACCCTTGGGGAATTCGCCGCCGGCCTTCGGGACGACGCCATCCCCGCGGAGGTGCGCAAACGTGCCCATGCCCTGATCCTGGATGCGGTCGGCATCGCGCTCGCTTCCAACAGCTTCGATTTCGCCGAAAAGACCTTTCGAGGGTTCAGCGCGCTTTCGTCCCATGGCGACGCCCCCGTCATTGGCCGGACGGAACGGCTGCCCCTGCGCGACGCGGCCGTGATGAACGGGTTTTTGATCCATGGCATCGATTACGACGACACCCATGTCGCCGGCATCGTCCACCCGACGGCAAGCGCCTTGCCGGCGGCGCTCGCCGCGGCCACCCTTGCCGGGGCCTCCGGCCGCGACATGCTGACCGCCTTCATCCTTGGCATCGAAGCAAGTGCCCGCATCGGCATGGTGGCAAAGGGCGGCTTTCACCAGGTGGGCTTTCATCCCACCAGCCTGGCCGGCATCTTCGGCTGCACGCTGATCGCGGGCCGGCTTTTCGGCCTCGACGCCAAGCAATTCGCAATGGCCCAGGGGGTGGCGCTCAGCCTCGCCTCGGGCAGCATGGAATTTCTCGAAGACGGCGCCTGGACGAAGCGGCTGCATCCGGGCTGGGCCGCGTCGGCGGGCTTGACCGCCGCCATGTTGGCGAAGCACGGCTTCGTTGGGCCGGGACAGGCCTATGAGGGCCGTTTCGGCCTCTACAAATCGCACCTTGGCCCCGAAGAAGCCCATTGCGATTACGCCCTGGCGACGGCGGATTTGGGAAAAGTGTGGGAGCTTCAAAACGTCGCGACCAAACCCTACCCGGCTTGCCACTTCACCCATGCCTGCATCGATGCGGCGCGCGCGCTTCGCGACGAACAGCACGTCCAGGCCGAGGACATCGCCCACATTCGCGCATTTGTACCGAAAGAAGTCATCAAAACCGTCTGCGAGCCGATCGCGAACAAGCGCAAACCCGCCAATGGCTACGATGCCCAGTTTAGCGTTCCCTTCCTGGTGGCCGTCGGCTTCGTGCGCGGCCGTTTTGGTCTGGCCGAGTTGGAGCCGGAGGCACTGAACGACCCGACGCTTCTTGCCCTGGCCGAAAAGGTGGATTACGAGGCGGATCCGAATTCCGGCTTTCCAACCTATTATTCCGGCGAGCTGATCGTCACGTTGAAGGATGGGCGCACCCTTTCCCATCGCGAACATCAAAACCGGGGCTGCGCGGACCGCCCCTTAACGGCGGACGAAATCCGCGCCAAGTTTCTGGCG
Organism: Alphaproteobacteria bacterium; assembly: GCA_021776275.1. Classification (GTDB taxonomy): domain Bacteria; phylum Pseudomonadota; class Alphaproteobacteria. The sequence continues at coordinate 2,847 of JAJFGH010000139.1, forward strand.
AACGCCACCCTTGCGCTGGATGCTGCAAAAAGCGAGGCGATGGCGGCCCGGATCGAGGTGCTCGAAAGCTTTGAGCGCGCCGCCGATTTCGGCGAAGCCCTCGCCGGATAACGGCCTTCTTCTTTTTTAAGTTGCGCTTTCCAAGCGCGGACCGTCCGGTCTTTGCTACGGTTTTTTTGCCAGCAATGGTAAAAACAAGCCATGGCGAAGGAAAACGGCCAGGGGGCAATCCCGGCCGACACATTGCGGCGGCCGGTTGCGGCCTGGTGCCTCTACGATTGGGGCAATTCCGCCATCCCGACGATTATCCTGACGTTCGTTTTCGCGCCTTATTTCACCCAGGCCGTTGCTGCCGATCCGATCACGGGATCCGCGCAATGGGGGCAAACGCTTACCCTTTCGGCGCTTCTTGTTGCCCTGCTGAGCCCGGTTCTGGGCGCTTTCTCCGACAAGGGCGGGCGGCGCAAACCCTGGCTCGGCCTGTTCACTGCCCTGGCCTGTATCGCCGTCGGCTTCCTGTGGTTCGTTCGCCCGGAAACCAGCGACGTTCTGCTTGCGCTAGCCTTGCTGGTTTTTGCCAATCTCGGCTTCGAATTGGCGATCGTTTTTTACAATTCCATGCTGCCTGCCATCGTGCCCCGCCGCCTGCTTGGCCGCGTTTCCGGCTGGGGCTGGGGCATCGGCTATGCGGGCGGCTTGGCCTGCCTTGCCATCGCACTTGTCGGAATTGTGCAGCCGGAAACGCCGCCCTTTGGCCTCGACAAGGCGGCGGCCGAACACGTCCGCGCCGTCGCGCCCCTGGCAGCGATTTGGTTTGCCCTCTTCGCCCTTCCGCTTTTCTTCTTCACCCCGGACGAACCCCGAACCGGCCTGCCCTTTGGCCGGGTTTTGCGTGAAGGCATCGCCGAAGTCCTGGGCACGTTGCGAACGGTGCGCCGCTATCCGCCGGTCGCCTGGTATTTGCTCGCCCACATGATTTACATCGACGGAATCAATACGCTTTTCCTGTTCGGCGGCATCTATGCCGCCGAAACGTTTCAGATGGACATTATCGAGGTCTTGAAATTCGGGATTGCGTTGAACGTGACAGCAGGCCTCGGCGCGGCCGCCTTTGCCTGGATCGACGATTGGATTGGCGCGCGCCGGGTGATCACCATCGCGCTGATCGCGTTGACGCTTATTTCCACCGCCATTCTTTTTACCGAATCGAAAGACGTGTTTTGGGGCCTAGGCCTTTTGCTCGGAGCGTTCTTCGGCCCGGTTCAGGCCGCGAGCCGCTCGCTGATGGCCCGGCTTGCGCCCGAAGGGATGCACTCGCAAATGTTTGGCCTTTATTCGCTGACCGGCAAGGCGACCGCCTTCCTTGGGCCGGCCCTGTTCAGCCTGGTCGTCCTCTTGACGGAAAGCCAGCGCGCCGGCATGGCAACGATCCTGCCCTTCCTCCTGGTCGGCCTTTTGCTGTTGCAGAAGGTCCGCGAGCCCTGATCCAGAACGCTTAGGCGTCCAGGCCCGCCACCGGTTCAAGGTAGCAGCCGCCGATCTTCCAAACGCCGTCCGACTGCCGCTCCATGGGGTAATAGGCGATGTATTCCCCGCCTTCCGGCCCCAGCACCTTGAGACGCTGGATGGTGGCACCGTCTTCCTGCACCAGACCGAGAAACGCCACCCGCTTCGGGCTGTAGAGCGGCAAATATTGCGTGGCGACGGCGGCGATAAAATTTTCCGCCGTCTGAAACCTTGCCTGAATGTCGGGGGCGGCATGGGAGAACGCCGCCTCTGCGTCGTGACGCTTAAAGGCGGCGAGCTGGGCTTCGATGACGGCGTTGATGGCACGCTCTTCCGCCGAGACCGTCTCTGCGCGCAGGCCGGAGGGGGAGAAGCTGGGCAAGGCGAAGAAACCAATGGCGAGGATCAGCAAAACCACTATGCGAAACATGCCGCTTCCTTTCTTCAAGGTCTGCCCCCTCGTCTTCCATCCCATTAGATAGGAAAATGGGGGCCTGTTTCAATTTAAACCCCCCTATTCGTGGAATTCCGCCAATTCCGGAATGCGGGTAAACGCGATTTTCGTGCCCGTAAAATTCGCCTTCGGCGCCGGCAATGCGCCAAAAGCGACGGTATCCCGCCCATAACGCCGGTTCAGCCGGTCCATCGCCGCCGAAAGCTTTTCCCGGCGTTGACGAAGCCGATGTTCCGGCCCAGAGCGAACCTCGAAAAGGTCCGGCTGCACGGCCGAGCGCGCCAGCAAATCCAGCAGCAGAACGGATATTTTGCGGATGGGAAACGCCCCCGCCTCCGCCAGCATGTTCTCCCATAGGCGGTCCACCCCACCGAGAAAGGTGAAATTGTCCTCTGCCCGGGCGACGCGGCAGGCGCCTTTCCAGCGCCGGCCGTTCGTCAGGCTTACGCCGAGGCCAACGCGGGCTGCCGTCAGGTCCAAGCGCCGCAAGCGGCTGGCCGCCTTCACCAGCAGCCGGCGGGCAACGCCGCGGGCCTGCGCCGGCGGACGCAATTCGGGCCCCAACACGTGGCTGTGACCGACGCTTCGCCGTGCCGAATGCCGTTCCGGTATTTCGGTGCCATGCAGCGCGTACCAGAAACGTTCCCCCGCGACCCCGCCCCAAATTCGGCGCGCGTGCTTCGGCTCCAAATGCCAAAGCGCCGACACGCTTGCGATGCCTGCCTGGCCGAGGCGGCGTTCGATGTTTGCGCCAATGCCCGGAAGGTCCCGAAGGGCAAGCCGAAAAAGCGGCCCCGGCAGTTCTTCGGCTTCAAGGGCGACAAGACCGTTCGGTTTTTCAAGCTTGGTGGCAATTTTTGCAAGAAAGCTGGTCGGGGCAAGGCCGATGGAACAATGCAGATGTTCGCCGACATTTTTCCAGATGCCGCGCTTGATCGCGTTGGCAAGCGCGCACGCCTTGTCGCGCTCGCGTTCCGTCCCAAGAAGCCGGCAGGCGGCCTCGTCGATGGAATGCACCTTCGCGATGGGAAGGTGGCAGGCAAGCTCGGCCAAAATGCGGTGGTGGTAATCGACGTAAAGATCGTGATGGGCCGGCACCAGCGTGATATCGGGACAGCGTTGCTTCGCCTCGAAAATCCGCGTGCCGGTCGTCACCCCGAAGGCCTTCGCCTCATAGCTGGTGGCAATCGCGCAGGAGCTGTCGGTCAAAACCGGCACGACGGCAACCGGCCGGCCGCGAAGCGCCGGGTTCACCTGCTGTTCGACGCTTGCAAAATAGCCATTGAGATCGAGAAAAAGCCATTCGAGGCTGGGGGATCTGGCCACGGCGGCGCTTTCTGTCCGTTGCCGGACAAAAAGCCCGGACGGCCAGGGGCAGCCGTCCGGGCAGAGGGGAAGCTTGAAAAAACAGCTTAACAAGAAAAGAACAAAAAGAGAACAGGAAATTCCCGGCGGCGCCAAACCAAGAAAAAAGCCCGGTTTCCCGGGCTTTTTTTAAAATCGCGGTGAGGCAGACGCAAACCGGATCTAGGAATCGAGGACGTCGTAATATTTGATGGATGGGGCCCCGCGCAGCATGGCGCCCAAGGCTTCCATGTCGCCGCGTTCCGTCCGCCAGCCCATATAGGCCTCGTGATCGGCGCGGGTTTCCCACTCTTCATAGATGACGACATCGGCCGGCTGGTCTTCGTCCTCCATCAGATGAATTTTCAAGGCGCCTTTGCGCGCGCGCGTATCCGGCAACATGGCTTTCAGCGCGGCCTTGTGTTCGTCGGCCTTGCTTTCCTCGAATGGAATATGCAGCAACACAACAACGGACATGATGGAAATCCTCCCCTTTCTAATTTTCGCCCGGCAATGGCGCCGGCCTTTGCGACCAGGATGGTATGCGCATGGAAACGCCCGCACAAAGGCGGAAGCCTATCTGACTGATTTTACATATGAATTTTAAGAAAAAAACCGCGGGCAAAACAAAGCCCCGCAGGCAACCGCCAGGACGGGGCTTTTCGATTTATTTGGTTGCGGGGGTTGGATTTGAACCAACGACCTTCAGGTTATGAGCCTGACGAGCTACCGGACTGCTCCACCCCGCGGCAGAGGCATTGTGAAGAAGAACCGTTTTGCGCTTGGACGGCCTGGCGGCGACCTACTCTCCCACGCCTTAAGACGCAGTACCATCGGCGCTGAGGATTTTCACGGCCGAGTTCGGGATGGGATCGGGTGTGGACCCCTCGCTATTACCACCAGGCCATCCAAGCGCAAAACGGGACTTTCCGAAAACAGAATTTGGGTAACCGAATCTTGACCGGATTTATCCATACGCATGATGGAAACGTACCCGAAGGCACGGTGATCAAGCCAATCGAGCGATTAGTACCAGTTAGCTACACGCGTTGCCGCGCTTCCACACCTGGCCTATCAACGTGGTGGTCTTCCACGGCTCTTAAGGGAGAACTCGTTTTGAGGGGGGCTTCCCGCTTAGATGCTTTCAGCGGTTATCCCGTCCGTACATAGCTACCCGGCGATGCAGCTGGCGCTACAACCGGTACACCAGAGGTACGTCCACCCCGGTCCTCTCGTACTAGGGGCAGCTCCTCTCAATTCTCCAAACACCCACGGCAGATAGGGACCGAACTGTCTCACGACGTTCTAAACCCAGCTCACGTACCACTTTAATTGGCGAACAGCCAAACCCTTGGGACCTGCTCCAGCCCCAGGATGTGATGAGCCGACATCGAGGTGCCAAACC
>JAJFGH010000140.1 GCA_021776275.1 Alphaproteobacteria bacterium
GCGCCGTCGCCGATGGTCCCGGTGACATAAATCCCATCGTCTTTTTGCGCGCCCGACCGGCGGAGCGCCTTGCCCGCCGGCACATCGCCGAGCGCTGCCAGTGTCAGCGTCGCCGGACCGGAAGTGGCCACTGTGTCCCCGCCCGCGAGCGCAATGCCATAGCGCGCCTGATCTTCGCCCAAACCCGCTGCAAAGGCTGCCACCCACTCCGCTTCCGTCGCCTCCGGCAGCGCCAGCGTCAGCAAATAATGCCGTGGCCGCGCCCCCATGGCCGCCAAATCGGAAAGGTTGACGCGAAGAAGCTTGCAGGCGATGGCGTGCGCCGGATCGTCGGGTGGAAAGTGGATGCCCGCTACCATCGTATCCGCCGTCGCCACCATGTCGAAGCCGGGCTCGGGGTGAAGGACGGCGGCGTCGTCGCCAAGCGCAAACGCGCCCGGAAACCCCTTCGTCAGGGGCGCGAAATAGCGGGCGATCAATTCAAATTCATTTGGGAGGCGTCGGCCCTTCACCTTTTGCCTTCTCCATCTCCGATGGGCGAATCGCCCGCGCCAGGCCGTCGAGAACGCCATTCACGAAGCCGGGCTCTTTGCCTTCGAAAAAGGCGTGTGCAAGATCGACATATTCGCTGATCACCACTTTCGCCGGCACCTCCGGCAGGGCCGCAAGCTCGAAACAGGCCGCGCGCAGGATGGACCGCAGGACGGCGCCAAGCCGTTCCAACGTCCAGTCTTCGGCAAGGGAAAGCGCGATGCGCTCGTCAATGGCGGATTTGCGTTCCGCCACGCCCAGGACGATCGTGTTGAATTTTGCGAAATCCGCTTCCGCCAGCTTATCCTCAAGCACGCCGCCGAGGCGATGCACACGAAATTCTTCGACAACCGCCTTGACGTTTCCGCCTGTCAATTCAACCTGATAAAGCGCCTGCACGGCGGCCAGGCGCGACGAACTTCGCCGCAAAATATGGTCCGCCGCATCCTCTTGCGCGTCCGTCTTGTCGTTTTCATGGATCGACATGGTCATCGCGGATACAGGTGAAAGCGCCGCTTAACGTCGATCATGCGGAGGCAGGCCCGGGCAACGGCACCGCCCTTGTCGCCTTGATCCGCTGCCGCACGCGCCATCGCCTGCTCCCGATTTTCGACGGTAAGAATCCCATAGCCAAGCGCCAGGGAGTGGCTGCAGGCCAAGGTTTGAAGCGCCCGCGCGCTTTCCGTACAAACGTAGTCGTAATGGGACGTTTCCCCCCGTATGACGCAGCCAAGGGCAATATAGCCGTCGAAACGCCGCTCGCCGGAATGAAATTCCCGCGAACGCAGCGCCATGGCAATCGCCGCCGGAATTTCAAACGCACCGGGAACGACGATGCGCTCGCAACTGGCGCCAGCGTCTTCCAACACTGCAATCGCACCCTTGGCGAGGGTGTCGGAAATGTCTTTGTAAAAATCCGCCTCGACGATCAAGACGTGAAGGGGTTCTTCGCTCATGTCTTAATCTTCCTCGGGCGGGATCGGCTCCTGGTCCACCAAGCGAAGACCATAGCCCTCGAGACCAATAATCGTATGCCGCGTATTTGAAAGCAAAATCATATCCCGAATGCCAAGGTCTAGCAAAATCTGCGCACCGATTCCGTAATCGCGAAGCTCGGCGGATACCTTGGCGGCGCCTTCTTCCCCCTTCTTTTTTTGTGTCTTTTCCTGGCGCGCCTTTACCCGCTCGGAAAGGTTCGAAGGGGTTGCCTCGCGGATCAGGACGGCGACCCCACGCTCGCGCTGACCGATCAATCGTAACGCCGATTGAAATTCGCCGCCGCGGCCCTCGCTGTTCTCGCCGAGAATGTCGGTAAACACGTTCAACGCATGCATACGCACCGGCACTGCGCCCGGCTTGGCCGGATCGCCTTTTACCAGCGCCACATGTTCGGCACCGGTAATTTTGTTGCGGTAGACGACCATGCGGAACTCGCCACCATGGCGGCTGATGATTTTTGTCTCGGCGGTGCGCTCGATCAGGGCTTCGTTGCGGCGGCGATAGGCGATGAGGTCGGCAATCGTACCGATCTTCAAATCGTGCGCCTTCGCAAAAGCAGTGAGATCGGGAAGGCGCGCCATCGTGCCGTCGTCGTTCATGATTTCGCAAATCACGCCGGAAGGGTTGAGCCCCGCCAATTTTGCAATATCGACGGCCGCTTCCGTATGGCCGGCGCGGACGAGCACGCCGCCGGCCTCCGCAACCAAAGGAAACACATGGCCCGGCGTAACGATGGCCTCGCTGCCGTTCGCAGGATCAATCGCAGCGGCAATCGTCACCGCGCGATCCGCGGCGGAAATGCCCGTCGTCACGCCTTCCCGCGCCTCGATGGAAACGGTAAAGGCCGTCTGATGGCGGGACTGATTGTGATGTCCCATCAAAGGAAGTTTCAGCTCTTCTATCCGCGCCGCGGAAAGAGCGAGGCAGATCAGGCCGCGCCCATGCTTGGCCATGAAATTCACCGCTTCCGGCGTTGCCTTTTCGGCCAGGATGATGAGGTCGCCCTCGTTCTCGCGGTCTTCGTCGTCAACGAGAACGAACATCTGGCCTTCCCTGGCGGCCGCGATGAGTTCTTCGGTTGAAGAAAGGGGGGGGTTGCTGGCCACGGCCTAATCCTTCTCTATCAGGCGGGCAAGATAGCGCGCGAGAAGATCAACTTCCAAATTTACGCGTGCGCCATTTCCAGCGGTCCCAAAGGTCGTTTCCCGTTGGGTTTGCGGGATGATGTTGACGTCGAAATTTGCTCCTTCGACCGCATTGATCGTAAGCGAAACCCCATCCAGGGTAACGGACCCTTTTGCCGCCAGATAGGGTGCGAGCGCTTTCGGCGCCGCAAGTCGAAAATGCAGACTTTCGCCTTCCGGCTCGCATTGAAGAATCTCGGCCGTACCATCGACATGCCCGACGACGAGATGGCCGCCCAATTCGTCGCCCATGCGCATGGCGCGCTCCAGATTGACCGGCGTGCCCCGCTGCCATTCGCCCAAGGTCGTGCAGGCCAATGTTTCCTCCGATGCCTGCGCCGCGAACCAGCCCTCCCCTTTTTCCACCACGCTTAGGCAAACGCCCGAACAGGCGATCGACGCGCCGAGGGAAAGGTCGGCAAGGTCGAGGCCGGTTTCGATCTCGATCCGTCGATCCCCGTCAGGGGCAATGGCGCGAACGCGCCCAATGTCCGTAATAATGCCAGTAAACATATCGCTTCTACCGCCGGTCGCGGGAATAGGTTTCGAGCAGATCGTCGCCGACGATCCGGGTTTCCCTCCTTAAGAAGGTGGGCATATCGGCGAGATGGTCAACGCCAAAAGCGGCCGCCGCCGGCAGCCCATCGCCCCCCATCACGGCGCCGGCACGAAACCAGGCGATGCGGTCGATCAAATCTTCCGCCAGCAGCGCCGCGGCGAGATGCCCGCCGCCCTCCAACAGCACCCGCGTCAGGCCGCGTTTCGCAAATGCCCGCATGGTTTCCCGCATATCCGGATAGCCCGCCGCATTCGCCGGAATGCCCAGCACTTCCACCCCGCAATCTTCAAAAGCCCGGCGGCGATCGCTGTTCACGTCTTTTCTGGCGACGACCCAGGTGGGAATGCGATCGGCCATGGCGACCAGTTTGCTGGTGAGCTGCAAACGAAGCCTGGAATCAACGACGATACGGACCGGCATGCGATCTTCAAACCCGGGAAGGCGGCAGGTTAGCATCGGGTCATCGGCACTTGCCGTGCCGACGCCGACCAAAATCGCGTCATGGGTGGCCCGATAGAGGTGGGACATCTCGCGCGCCTTCGCGCTGGTGATCCATTCGCTTTCGCCTCGATGGGTGGCGATGCGGCCGTCGAGGGTCGTGGCCGTCTTTAGGGTCACCAACGGCCGCCCTTCGTTCACGCGCAGAAAAAAACCGGCGTTGAGTTCGGCGGCTGCCGCGGCTTCCGTCCCTACCCTTACTTCGAAACCGGCCTCGCGAAGTTTTTGAATGCCCTGGCCGGCAACGCGGGGATCGGGATCCTCGACGGCAACGACGGCACGGCCAATGCCGGCGGCGATGAGGGCGTCCACGCAAGGCGGCGTCTTGCCGTCATGGCTGCAAGGTTCCAGTGTGACATAGGCCGTGGCCCCCCGCGCCGCTTCGCCGGCGCGTTCCAGGGCTTGCGTTTCCGCATGGGGACGGCCCCCCGCCTGGGTCCAGCCCCGGCCCAGGACATGGCCTTCGCGCACCAAGATGCAGCCCACCGCCGGGTTCGGCGCAGCGTTTCCAAGGGCACGGCGCGCCAAGCCCAGCGCCGCCCGCATATGGCGGGTATCTTGGCCGTTATTCGTCGTCGGCACCCAGCCTCCCCACGAATTCCTCGAAATCCTTGGCTTCGTGGAAATTCCGATAGACAGAGGCAAAGCGGACATAGGCAACCGAATCCAGATTGGCAAGCGCGTCCATCACCATCTCCCCGATCACCTCGGAAGAAATTTCACTTTCGCCGGAGCTCTCCAAACGGCGAACGATGCCGTTGATGAGCCGCTCTACCTGCTCTTGCTCGACCGGCCGCTTGCGGATCGCGATCTGGATCGAACGCGAAAGTTTCTCGCGCTCAAAGGGTGTGCGCCGCCCGTTCTTTTTAAGAACCGTTAATTCTCGCAACTGGACTCGCTCGAACGTTGTAAAACGCGAACCGCACGCACCGCACAGACGGCGGCGGCGAATGGCCGAATTGTCTTCGGTCGGACGCGAATCCTTCACTTGCGTATCGTCGTTAAAACAAAACGGGCAACGCATTTTATTTTCTCCCTCTTTCCGGCGCTTCAAAACGCCGGAACGAATCGTTTATCCCGTATAAATCGGAAAACGGTTACATAACTCGGCAACGCGTTCCTTCGCCGCCGCTTCGGCCGTGGAATTCTCTTCCGGGTTTGCAGCAAACCCTTCCAGAACGTCGGCGATCCACTCGCCGATCTGACGAAATTCCTGCACGCCAAACCCGCGTGTCGTCCCCGCCGGCGAACCAAGCCGGATGCCGGATGTGATTTTCGGCGGCTGCGGGTCGAAGGGAATGCCGTTTTTGTTGCACGTCATGTCGGCGCGTTCCAGCGTGATCTCCGCATCCATGCCGGTCACCCCCTTGGAACGAAGGTCAACCAGCATCAAATGCGTGTCCGTGCCGCCGGAAACGATGTCGAACCCGCGCTCGGAAAGAGTGGCAGCCAGCGCCGCCGCATTTTCAACGACTTTGCGGGCATAATCTTTGAATTCGGGCTGCAAATCCTCGCCGAAGGCAACGGCCTTGGCAGCGATCACATGCATCAGCGGCCCGCCCTGCAAGCCCGGGAAGACC
>JAJFGH010000015.1 GCA_021776275.1 Alphaproteobacteria bacterium
GGTGTTGTATTCCGACGCCATCACCGCGCCATAGGCGCCCGCCGATCGCAGCACAAGCAAATCGCCCGCCGCGATTGGCGGCAAGGGATGCTCGCTTGCAAAGACGTCGCCGCTTTCGCAAACCGGCCCAACGATTTCAACGGGCTTCGCGTGGTTGCCGTCGCCGGGTTCGTTGACGGGCTCCACCCGGTGGAAGGCGCCATAAAGAGCGGGGCGAAGCAAATCGTTCATGGCTGCGTCCACGATGACGAAGCGCCGCTCCGAACTTTCCTTCACGTAGAGCACGCGCGTCACCAAAATGCCGGCATTGCCGGCGATTAGCCGGCCCGGCTCAAAGATCAGCTTGCAACCAAGCGCCGCCGTCGCCTGTTGGACCATCGCCGCATAATCGGCTGGTTCCGGCGGGGCTTCGTCGCCATAGGGAATGCCAAGCCCGCCGCCAAGATCCAGCCGCTCGATCCCATGGCCGTCTTCCCGCAACCGTGTCACCAGCTCGGCTACCCGCTGAAACGCGGCACGGAAGGGGCCAAGCTCAAGAAGCTGCGATCCGATATGGACGGCAATGCCGGTGGCGTCGATGCCCGGAAGGGCCGCAGCCAGGGCATAGGCATTCTCGATGCGCTGCCATTCGATGCCGAATTTGTCCTCGCGCCTTCCGGTGGCGATCTTGTCATGGGTTCCGGCCTCGACGTCCGGGTTTACCCGAAGCGCCACCGATGCGCGCATGCCACGCTCCACGGCAAGGGCGTTCAAGGCCTCAAGCTCGGGCTCGGATTCGACGTTGAATTGCAAAATATTCGCGTCCAGCGCCGCGGCCATTTCGTCGCGGGTCTTGCCGACGCCGGAAAAGACGATGCGTTCCCCGGGAATGCCGGCGGCCAGCGCCCGGCGAAGTTCGCCGCCGGAAACGATGTCGGCGCCGGCGCCAAGCTGCGCCAGGGTGCGCAGCACGGCCTGGTTCGAGTTTGCCTTTACGGCATAGCAAATTGTCGCATCCTGGCCGGCAAAGGCATCGGCGAAGGCGCGGTAATGGCGAACCAGCGTCGCCGTCGAATAGCAATAAAAGGGCGTGCCGACCGCCTTGGCAATCTCGGGCAGCGGGACTTCCTCAGCGGACAGCACCCCATCGCGATAGAGAAAATGGTTCATTGCGGATATTGCCTTGGATATTTGCTTTCCTTGCCGGGCGGCGGTTCAAGCGGTCCTTTCTTGCCGCAGGCCGAAAGCGTTACGGCAAGGCCAAGGGCAAGCAGCAGCAAAAGCGCAAACCGCCTCATAAGAAACGCGCCCTGGCTTTTTCCGCCGCTTCCCGCACATTTGCAGGCGCGGTGCCGCCAAGGCTTACCCGGCTGGCGACGGAGCGTTCAATGCCAAGCACGTCGAAAACGGCCTGCGTGATGCCGGGTTCGATGCCCTGCATCTCCTTCAGGGAAAGAGATTCAAGGTCCATGCCCTGCTTCTCCGCAAGCTTAACGATTTCTCCGGTGATCCGGTGTGCTTCGCGGAAAGACCGTCCCAGCACCCGCACCAGCCAATCGGCAAGGTCGGTCGCCGTCGTATAGCCGCTGTCCATCGCCGCCCGCATCCGCTCCGCGTTTACTTCAAGATCGCGAACCATTCCGGTCATGGCGGCAAGGCACAAAAGCAGGGTGTCGGCGGTGTCGAACACCGGCTCCTTATCTTCCTGCATGTCCTTGCTATAGGTAAGCGGCAGGCCCTTCATGACGACAAGAAGCGCCGACAACGCCCCCAGCGCCCGGCCGGCCTTGCCGCGGACAAGCTCGGCGGCATCCGGATTTCGTTTTTGCGGCATGATCGAGCTTCCGGTCGAGAAAGCATCGGAAAGCCGCACGAAACCAAGGGGTGTGCTTGACCAAAAGACAATCTCCTCGGCCAGCCGCGAAAGATGCGTCATCGCCATCGCGGACGCGGCCAGAAATTCCAGCGCGAAATCCCGGTCGCTTACGGCATCCATCGAGTTTGCCATCGGCCGGTCGAACCCAAGGGTCGCCGCCGTCATTTCCCGGTCGATCGGAAAGGACGTTCCCGCCAGCGCGGCCGCGCCGAGGGGGCTTTCGTTAAGGCGTGCCCGGCAGTCGTCAAGCCGCCCCCGGTCGCGCCCAAACATCTCGACATAAGCCAGAAGGTGATGGCCGAAGGACACGGGCTGGGCCGCTTGCAGATGCGTAAAACCCGGAAGCAGCGTATCCGCATGTTCTTCCGCGCGGTCGATCAAGGCCGCTTGCAATTCCCGAAGCGCCAGTCCGCTCGCGTCGATGGCCTCTCGCACCCAAAGCCGGAAGTCCGTCGCGACCTGGTCGTTCCGCGACCGCGCCGTATGAAGCCTTCCGGCGGCATTCCCAATCAATTCCCGAAGCCTGGCTTCGATATTCATGTGAATATCCTCAAGCGCCGTCTCGAACGTGAATTCGCCCGCCTCGATTTCCATTTCGATGCGTTCCAGGCCCTTCAGGATTTCCTCGCCATCCTTGCGATCCAAAATTCCCGTTGCAACGAGCATGGCGCAATGCGCCTTCGATCCGGCGATGTCCTGCCCATAAAGGCGCTTGTCAAAGCCGATGGAAGCGTTAATGGTTTCAAGCACGGCATCCGGGCCCGTGTCGAACCGGCCGCTCCGGATGGTTTGGTTGCCGCTCTTGGCGGATGGAGTTTTTGTTTTCATGTCACAATTCAAGCTTTGCAATGCCTAGCAATTGGCATCGGGCCCTCTTATGGGGGGCGTTTGCCCTCCTTGCGGGTTTGGCGGCGTGGTGGTGGTGGGATGGCCGCGTATCCCCGGAACGCCCCGTGCCAACGGCCCTGCACTTTACGCCGCTTTCCAAGCCCCTGCCAGTACCCGATGTCCCCTTTTACGACGCGAACGAATCCGAACGGCGTTTTGAGGAATGGCGCGGCAAAGGGATCGTCCTGAATTTCTGGGCCACCTGGTGCGGGCCTTGCGTTCGCGAAATGCCGGCTCTGGATCGCTTGGCGGCCGAGGTTGCCAAGGAGGGCATCGTCGTGCTTCCGCTTTCCGAAGATCGCAAGGGCCTTGCGGTCGTCAAGCCCTTCTACGCGCGGTTGGGGCTAACGCATCTGGAGATCTATCTCGACCCGAAAAACAAAGTCGGGGCCGCATTTGGCCTGCAGTCCCTGCCGGTTACCGTTTTTATCGATCGCGAGGGAAACCTGGTTGGCAGCCTCAGCGGCCAGGCCGAATGGGATAGCCCGGAGGCCTTGGCGCTCGTGCGCAGCTATCTCGGGGAACCGGAAGCCCGCTAGCGGGTGGGTACCGGCGTTTCGCCGGAATAGTCATAGAACCCGCGCTTGGTCTTTCGCCCAAGCCATCCGGCTTCGACATATTTCACCAATAGCGGGCAGGGGCGGTATTTCGTGTCCGCGAGCCCCTCGTTCAACACCTGCATGATGGAAAGGCAAACGTCCAGGCCGATGAAATCGGCAAGCTCAAGCGGCCCCATCCGGTGGTTGGCGCCCAATCGCAGGGCCCGGTCAATTTCTTCGACCGTGCCGACGCCTTCATAAAGGGTATAGACCGCCTCGTTGATCATCGGAACGAGAATGCGGTTCACGATAAAGGCGGGAAAATCCTCGGCAACGGAAACGGTTTTTCCAATGCCTTCGGATAAATCGCGAATCGCGTGAAAGGTTTCATCGTTTGTCGCAATGCCGCGAATCAATTCGATCAGCTCCATCACCGGCACGGGGTTCATAAAATGCATGCCCATAAATTTTTCGGGCCGATCCGTAGCCGAGGCAAGCTTGGTTACCGAAATTGAAGACGTATTCGTTGCGACGATGGCATCCGCACTCAGATTTGGGACAAGCTCTTTCAGAATTGCCGTTTTGATAGCCTCGTTCTCGGTGGCGGCTTCGATCACGAGGTCGGATGTTTTGAAGTCGGCGTAATCCGTCGTATATGAAATCCGCTTGATCGCCGTATCCCGGTCTTCTGCGGTTATTTTTTCTCGCTGGACCTGGCGATCCATGTTTTTTTGGATCGCCTTCTTCGATTTGGCCAATTGTTCTTCGCTCACATCTTTGAGCGTCACATCATATCCGGCAAGCGACAAGACGTGGGCAATGCCGCTGCCCATTTGTCCTGCACCGATAACGCCAACTTTTTTGATCATAAAATGGAACCTTCCGACGCGATTTCGGTCTGCTTATAGCACGTTATCGAGCTCTTCGGCCAACGCTGGCAAGGCCTTGAATAAATCCTCGACAAGGCCGTAATCCGCCACTTGGAAAATAGGCGCTTCTTCGTCCTTGTTGATGGCGACAATCACCTTGCTGTCCTTCATGCCGGCCAAATGTTGAATCGCGCCGGAGATGCCGACGGCGATATAAAGCTCGGGCGCGACGATCTTGCCGGTTTGGCCGACTTGGTAATCATTGGGGACGAAGCCTGCATCGACGGCCGCACGGGACGCGCCAATGGCGGCGCCCAGGCGATCGGCGATAGCCTCCAGCAGCTTGAAGTTTTCGCCGCTTTGCATGCCGCGTCCGCCGGAAACGATGATCTTGGCGCTGGTAAGCTCCGGGCGTTCCGACTGGCTCAATTCCTGTCCGATAAAACTTGCAAGGTCGCTTGGCGAGGCCGCCTCGACGCTTTCAACGGTGGCCGATCCACCTTCCTCGTCGACCGCGCGGAAGGCGGTGGTCCGCACCGTCAGGACTTTGATCTTGTCCGAAGATTGAACCGTGGCAATGGCGTTGCCGGCATAGATGGGGCGCAGGAACGTGTCTTCCGAAACGATTTTTATGGCGTCGGAAATTTGCGCGACGTCCAGCAATGCGGCAACCCGCGGCATCAGGTTTTTCCCGAATGTCGTCGAGGGGGTCAGCAGATGGCTGTAAGCGCCTGCCAGTTCAACAACAAGCGGGGCAAGGTTTTCGGGAAGCGCGTGGTTGTAATGCTCGGCGTTGGCGGTCAAGACTTTCGCAACGCCTTCGGTTTTGGCGGCGGCATTCGCGTCGCCAGCCCCTGCAAGCAAAAGATGCACATCCGCATCCAGCTCGCGCGCGGCGGCAATGGTGTGCCGGGTTGCGGGCAAAAGGCTGGTTTCGTCATGTTCGGCAATGACCAGAACGCTCATCCCAGAACCCCGGCTTCGTTTTTTAGCTTCTCCACCAACTCGGCAATGCTTTCAACCTTTACGCCCGCCTCGCGCTTTGAGGGCTCCTCGACCTTCAGCACTTTTAGCCGCGGGCTAACGTCAATGCCGAGGTCTCCCACCTTTAGAACTTCCAGCGGCTTTTGCTTCGCCTTCATGATGTTTGGAAGCGAGGCGTAGCGCGGTTCGTTCAGGCGAAGGTCCGTCGTAATCACCGCCGGGAGCTTCAAGGACAAGGTCTGAAGCCCGCCATCGATCTCCCGCATGACTTCCGCTTTTCCGTCGGCAAGGGTTAGCTTCGAAGCGAAGGTGCCTTGCCCCCAGCCCAGAAGGGCCGCAAGCATTTGCCCGGTCTGGTTGCTGTCGTCGTCGATGGCCTGTTTGCCGGTAAGGACGAGATCAACGCCTTCCTTCTCGGCGAGGGCCTTTAGAATTTTTGCGACGCCAAGGGGCTCCACATTTGCTTCCGTCTCGACAAGGATGGCCCGATCCGCCCCCATGGCAAGGGCCGTGCGCAGCGTTTCTTGGCATTTTGCTTCCCCGATCGAAACCACGATGGCTTCGTCGAGGGCGCCGCTTTCCTTCAAACGGATGGCCTCCTCGACGGCGATCTCGTCGAAGGGGTTCATGGACATCTTTACATTCGCGGTCTCGACGCCCGTGTTATCTGCCTTCACACGAGCCCGGACGTTGTAATCGATGACCCGTTTAACGGCGATCAGTGCTTTCATAGGCGATCAGCAAAATTGAAAAAAGCCAGTTGGCCGGCTGGAAAATCTATGGAAATCGGCTTGGGCCGATGCGACCCCGCCGGGGTTTTCGCAGCGCACATTAAGGGGGTGCGGAAGAGGTGTCAATTCCAGGGAGGGGCCTTTAAAAGGCGGGGGGAAGGGCGTCAGCGATTGGCCCCGGGGCGCCAGAGAACGTCCCTCTTGCCATCCTCGTTCAGATGGCGGGCAAGGACGAAAAGAAGGTCGGAGAGACGGTTTGCGTAGTGAATCGCCAAAGGGTTGACGGCCTCTCTTTCGGCCAGCTCCGTCATCTCCCGTTCGGCCCGGCGGACGACGGTGCGGGCAAGGTGAAGATGGGCGGCGGCGGGCGTACCCCCAGGCAGAACAAAAGAATCGAGCGAGGCAAGCGTGGCATTGATTGCGTCGATTTCCTCTTCCAGACGCCCAGTCTGGGGGGCGACGATTCGAAGGGCCTCCGTTTTACCCGAGTCGGGCGTGGCAAGGTCGGCGCCAAGATCGAAGAGGTCGTCCTGAATACGGCGCAGGATTGCGTCCGCCGTGCCATCCGTGTGGAGGCGCGCAATGCCGATAATCGCATTCGCCTCATCGATCGTTCCATAGGCGGCAACCCGTAAATCGTGCTTCGGGACGCGCTTGCCGCCTCCAAGGGAGGTTTCCCCCTTATCGCCGCCGCGGGTGTAGATCTTTGTAAGCTTCACCATGGCACTTCCACACTTCAATCAATCTTACAGCGTAAGGAAAAGCATTAGCATAAAAAGAGCAATGGTAATGCCTTGCGATACGACGCGACAACGCATCAGCGTATTGGAATGTTTTGCATTGAATTCGCCGCCACGAAGCATGGAGACGATGCCGGTTGCCAAAATGGCAAGGGTTACGAACAGCGCAATGCCAACAAGGTAAGGCAGGATTTCGGTTAATGTCGCCATGAAGGAAGCTTAGCCCGCAAAGCAGAGAAGACCCAGTAAAAAGAGGCGCTGCTCAATGCTTACGCGGGCTCCACCGGGAAAAATTCGGCGGTCGTTGCGGGCGTTTTCAGTGCGTCTTTTTCCAGGGCAGCAAGTTTCGGCTGCTCGCCAGCATCCACGGCGCATACCCACCGCTTGCCAGAAGGATGCTTCACCGCCATCGTGTAGCGCTCCGTCTTTGTCTTAGGATTCGGATAGCCCATCTTCGCGTCCATCTTCGCCACAAACGCCTTCGCATCCGCATCGCTCGAAAATTCCAGAAACCTCGTCATGACAATGTAACCCCGTATTTATTGGCCAGGTAATTCATGGTCTGATTGAATTCCGCGTCCGTTAACGCCGCCTCACAACCAATGACCTCTGAATAATTCCCCCCGGTCGCATTGCCTACACGCCCCGCGCTTGTCGTTGAATCTGCCGTGGTGCGCGCATCGGCCACCGTCCCGTCCGCCGTCAAGCTGTTTCTATAAAACCTACAGGACGCGCCGTCATGCCGGGTGGCGAGAATAAACGTCGTTGGGTTGCTTGCGGTTCCGG
>JAJFGH010000141.1 GCA_021776275.1 Alphaproteobacteria bacterium
GACCTTCTCGACGACAGGGGCGATGCTCTCCTGGGTTGCGTGCTCGATATGCTCGACCCGCTGGATCAATTGCTGGATGCTTTTCAGGATCGCTTCTTCCGTCAGGGCCGGTGGCCGTGGCGCCGAAAGGTCGGGCCCGCCGCTGGCCATCAGGTCCATATCTGCCTGCTGGCCGCCGCCGCGTTTTAATTCATGGGAGGCGACGGCGAGGATCGTCCGCGTCAGCCAGCCGCCAAGAGTCATACCGGATTTGCGGGCGGCCATCTTCGCCGCTTCGCGGGCCTCAGGGTCGATGCCCTTGATGCTCCAGGGAGACTGGGAAACCATTCGCCCTACCTTGTTCCATTGCCGGTCGCTGTGTTGCGTAAGGTTAATTCCCAGCGAATCAAGGAAAGCTAGGTGGGAGTAATGCCGAAGTCAAGCAAGGTAGTGCGGGTAGGGCTAGTCCGGGTCGGACTCGGACGCCCCCTTGGGGCCTTTCGGACGGCCCCCGGCGGCCTTTTCGATCAACTGGTTTAGCCAGTCACCCAAGGGAATCTTTTCCCTCCGCGCCGCCGCTTTCGCTGCTTCGCGTGCCGTTTGCGAGATGCCTTCGAGTTTCCAGCCGGTCATATGGAATCCTAGCCTAGGGGCAGCGGCGATGACAAGGCGGCATCTTTGCGGATGGGCGGCGACGGGCAGGCCCGCCCGCCGGGCTCTCTTCCCCTTGCGGGCGCATGCTTTTTACGCCTAGTTTCTGGCCGGCGCATTTCGTTGCCGACATTGGGGCGTAGCCAAGAGGTAAGGCACCGGGTTTTGATCCCGTGATCGCAGGTTCGAATCCTGCCGCCCCAACCAAAAAAGAGCGGCTCGAAAGCCGCTCCCCATCTTCTTCGATCCTTTGTTTTCGCCGTTCCCGCTATCCGGCCTCCTGCGTCGCTTTGTCGCCGTCGAGCGCGTCGAGCATGTTTTCGACGCGGGTGAATTTCTTGCGCGGCGCCGGCGGCGTTGCCCCGGCCTCCTCGGCGGCTTCAATGCGCAGCCACTCGGAGAAGGAGACGGGCCGCACGCCTTTCTCCCGGAGCAGGGCCTCGAAGGCGGCGCGCCCGGGCTTGCCGGGCTTGCAATCGGCAAGAATCTGCTCGGCGGCAAGCTTGCCGTCCGGTTTGTTGGTGGCGATGGTACCGGTGGGGCCGCGCTTGATCCAGCCGACGGCGTAAAGCCCATCCGCGACCCGCCCCGCCTCGTTCGGCACGATGCCGCGTTTTTCGTCGAAGGGGGCGCCTTCGATCGGTTCCGAGCGGTAGCCGATGGCCGGGACCACCAGGCCGCATGGGATCTCGAAATACTCGCCGGTGCCGACGGCCCGGCCATCCTCGACGCGGGTGCGCTCCAGGCGAAGGCCCTCGACGCGATCGCCGCCCAGGATTTCGACGGGCGAAGCGTGGAAGGCAAAATGGACCCGCTTTGGCTTTTCCTTTGGATCGCGGCCGGCAAATTCTTTCAAGGTCTCGAGGTTTTTCGCCCGCACGCGAAGGTCCCGGTCTTCGTAATCCCCGGTCACCGCGTCGGGCAGCTGGGCGGCGTCCACGATCGGCACGCATTGTTCCAGCTTGCCCATTTCCCGAAGTTCGACATTCGTGAATTTTGCGTCCACCGGACCCCGCCGGCCGAATAGGTAGACGTCCGTGATCGGGGATTTGCCGACGGCCTCGGCGGCGTAATCCTGCAAATCGGACGTCGCCATTTCCTCCGGCGTTTTCACCAGCACGCGGGCAACGTCGATCGCCACATTGCCGACGCCGATGACGGCGACGGCCTGGGTGTTTAGATCGGGGTTGAGGTCGCGGAAATCGGGATGCCCGTTGTACCAGCCGACAAAGGCCGCCGAGCCGTAGACGCCCTGCTTGTCCGCGCCCGGCATCCGGGCCGGGTTGTCCCTGGGCGCGCCGATGGCGAGAACGACCGCGTCATAGATTTCGCGCAGTTCGTCAAGGCGGACATCCCGGCCGATTTTGACGTTGCCGTAATAGCGAAGCTGCGGCTTTTGGGCCGTCTTGGCGTAGGTTTTTTGGACTTTCTTCGTCGTCTGGTGGTCCGGGGCGACACCGGCGCGGATCAGCCCGTAAGGGGTGGGCAAATATTCGATGAGGTCGATCGCGACGTCCGCGTCCCGTTCCGTTAGCGCATCGGCCGTGTAGAAACCCGCCGGCCCGGCCCCGATGATCGCAACCTTTATCGTCATGCCAACGTCACTTTGGCGAGGCGAGGGGGGGCCGTCAAGAGTGGCCCGTTTACGGGCGGCACGCCGTTAGTCGGAAACGCGCCAGGTGTGGCCGCTCTGCAATAGGGCGTTGAGATCCCCGAGCGGGGCCTTCGCCTTCGCCTCCTCAATCTGCTGGGAGATCCGGGCGGTATAGGATTCGATCGGATTGCAATAAAGAACGCCGATCGCCATGGGGAAATGCGGGGGCTGCATCGCCGCCAGTAAATTGGCGAGGGTATGGCTCGTTTCGTCGTGGAGCAGGATGTCCGCGTCCGTGACGCCGTTCTCGCTGGGCGTCACGATTTCCAGGTCGAAGCTGCCGGGTTTTACGCGAAGGCCCTTCGCCCCATCCTTGCCGAAGCGGAGGGGCTTGCCATGCTCGACGTGAATCTGGTGGTCCTCGGCGGCCGCTTTGTCGGTGAACTCGGTAAAGACGCCGTCGTTGTAAACGATGCAGTTCTGAAAAATTTCGACAAAGGAGGCGCCCGCATGGGCATGGGCGCGCTTGAACAAATCCGGCAAATATTTCTGCTGGGTGTCGATGCCGCGGGCGACGAAACGGGCGCCGGCCCCAAGGGCGAATTCCGTCGGTGAAAGGGGGTTGTCGATGGAGCCCGTCGGCGTGGAGGGCGACCGCGTTCCAAGCCGGGAAGTGGGCGAATATTGCCCCTTCGTGAGGCCGTATATTTCGTTATTGAACAGCAAAATCTGGACGTCGACATTGCGCCGCAGGATGTGCAGCAAATGGTTGCCGCCAATCGAAAGCCCGTCGCCATCGCCGGTGACGATCCACACGCTTAGATCGGGGTTGGCAAGCTTGACCCCCGTCGCGAAGGCGGGCGCACGGCCATGGATCGTATGGAAGCCGTAAGTGGCCATGTAATAAGGAAAGCGGGACGAGCAGCCGATGCCGGAAACGAAGACGATGTTTTCGCGCGGCACGTCCAATTCGGGCATCGTTTTCTGGACCGCCTTCAAGATGGCGTAATCGCCGCAACCTGGGCACCAGCGCACCTCCTGGTCGGTTGCGAAATCCTTCGGGGTCAGCTTTTCGAGCGGGGTGGTTACGTTCATCCTACTTCTCCAGGCGGGCGTGGATGGCCGCTTCGATTTCGGCAATCTTGAACGGCTGGCCCGAAACCTTGTTGAGGCCTTCGATCGGCAGCAAATATTGACTGCGCAGCAGCGTGCTTAGCTGCCCGTTGTTCATCTCGGCCACCAGCACCTGGTCGAAGCCTTCCAGCAAGGACTTCAGATTGGCCGGCAGCGGCCAAATGTGGCGCAAATGGATGTGGGAAACTTCGAGCCCTTCCTCCAGCAAATTGGCGACGGCCCGGTCGATCGGGCCATAGGTCGATCCCCAGCCGACGATGGCCAGGCGGCCCTTGGATGGGCCCAGCTCGACCGTCTGGGCCGGGATGTCGTTGGCGATCCCTTGAATCTTGGCGGCGCGGGTCGCCGTCATCTTTTGGTGGTTGGCCGGATCGTAGGAAATATGCCCGCTTTCGTGATCCTTCTCGATGCCGCCGATGCGGTGTTCCAGCCCCGGCGTCCCCGGAACCGCCCATGGCCGTGCAAGGGTTTTCGGGTCCCGAAGGAAGGGCTTAAACCCTTCCGGGTCCGTCCGGAAGGTGACCGGCATCGGTGTAAAATTGTTGGCATCGGGAATGCGCCAAGGCTCGGATGCGTTCGCGATGTAGCCATCCGTCAGCAAGATGACCGGCGTCATATATTTCGTTGCGATCCGCACGGCCTCGATGGCGGCGTCGAAACAATCCGATGGCGAGCGGCTTGCGATCACCGCAAGCGGGCTATCGGCGTTGCGTCCCCAGACCGCTTGGAACAAATCCGATTGTTCCGTTTTCGTCGGCAGGCCGGTCGAGGGTCCGGCGCGCTGGGAGTTGACGATGACAAGCGGCAGTTCAACGCTGATGCCAAGGCCGATCGCTTCCATCTTCAGGGCGAGGCCGGGGCCCGAACTGGACGTTACGCCCAGGGTGCCGGCATAGGACGCGCCGATCGCCGCGCAGACGGCGGCAATCTCGTCTTCGGCCTGGAACGTCACGACGCCGAAGGACTTCAACCTCGCAAGGGTGTGCAGCAAGCCCGACGCCGGCGTGATCGGATAGGAGGCGAAGGTCATCTTGAGACCGGCCAGCTCCGTGCCGGCCACCAATCCCCAGGCAAGCGCTTCGCTGCCGGTGACCGTGCGGTAAAGGCCCGGCTGGATGTCGGCTTCCTGGATCGTGAAGCCGCCGATTTCGGCCGGCATTTCCGCCGTTTCACCAAAAGCGTGGCCGGCGTCCATGGCGGCGATGTTGGCCTGGGCAAGTTCTGGCCGTTTGGCGAATTTCTTTTCAAGCCAGGCCTTGGTGGCGGCGCGTTTGCGCCCGTACATCCAGTAGATCAGCCCAAGCGTCCATAAGTTTTTGCAACGGAGCGCGTCTTTCTTGGAAAGCTCCTGGGCTTTTACCGCCTCGAGGGTCAGCTTCGAGATGTCGATCTTGACCGCGCGGTAGCCATCCAGCGTGCCATCCTCGATCGGGTCTTTCTCATAGCCCGCTTTTTGCAAATTGCGCTCGGTGAAGCTGCCGGTGTCGAGAATGACCAGGCCGCCCTCTTTGATATCTTTTAAGTTCACTTTCAGCGCTGCCGGGTTCATGGCAACCAGCACGTCGGGCGCGTCGCCCGCAGTTTTGATGCGCCGTCCGCCGAAATTGATCTGAAAAGCGGAAACGCCATAGGTTGTGCCGGCAGGCGCGCGAATCTCCGCCGGAAAATCCGGGAAGGTCGCCAAATCATTTGCGGCAAGGGCGGTCGTCAGCGTGAATTGGCCGCCGGTAAGCTGCATGCCATCGCCGGAATCGCCCGCGAAACGAACGACCGCCGTTTCCAGTTCCTGGCGCGGCGCCCGCGCGGGGGCCGCCTTGGCCGAAGCCGTTTCTGACATTCTACGTTTCCCCTCGTCCCTCATACGCCCGTTTTGAGGCGCATCGGTCGATCTTAGCAATATCTTTGGATGGGTTGCATGGGATAACCGGGCGGGCGCCCGTTTTTCCAGGCTGGCCGCGGCAGCGATTTGCCGCCGGCCCTTTGGGCTGCCCGCCCGTACGGTTTCCCTTAGCCGATCATGCTGTAGCCGCCGCTCACGCTCAAAATCTGGCCGGTGGCATGGCCCGCGACCTTGTTTGAAGCAAAATACAGAACGGCGCCGGCAATGTCGCCTGGCCGGCCAATCTTCTTCAGCGGCATGAGCTTGGCGACCTTCGCGAGTTGATCCTCCGAGAAATCGACGTCTTTGGTCGACCACATGCTTTTCTCGCCAAGCTCCTCGGGGCTTTCGGAAACGGTGATCCCTGGGCAGACGACGTTGCAGCGAATGCCGAAGCGACCGTTTTCCTTGGCGATCGTCTTCATGAAGCTGTTCACGGCCGCCTTCATGCCGCCATAGACGGCTTCCGTTGGCTCGCCCTGACGGCTGGCATCGGAGCTGATGGAAATGATCGCCCCTTCGTTTTGATCGATCATCGTATCGAGGACCTGCTTCGTGCAATTGAGCACCCCGACAAAATTGATTTTGATGATTTGCTCCCAAAGGTCCGGCGTCGTTTTCGTAAAGAACATCAGACGGTCCCAGCCGACATTGTTTACCAACACGTCGATGCGCCCATATTTTTCGCGCGCCGCGTTGACCATCTTGCCAACGGAGTCGTAATCCGTGACGTCCGTCTTGACGACCTGAGCGCCGCTGGCGCCAAGCTTGCGCGCTTCTTCCGCAACCTTTTCCGCCTGCCCGGGGTCGATGTCGGCGATCGTGATGTTCGCGCCTTCTTTCGCAAATCCTAGGGTAATGGCGCGGCCAATGTTCGAACCGCCGCCGGTGATGATGACGGATTTACCTTTAAGGTCGAGATCCATGTTTTCCTCTCCGTGTGATGCGATACGGCCATTCCTTGGCCTGGCCCCGATTTGGGCCGGGCTGGAGGCCTTTAAATTTTCTTCCCGTCGGGACGGAAATGCGTGGGCAGAATTTCGCCTAAAATTCCTTGCCGACGACGGCCCGGTCAACCGAAAACTCGCCACCGCCCCGGAAAAAAACCGCCAGCGCGATGAAGGCCCACATCATGGCATGCTCGTAGCCGCCATTGTAGACAAAGAAGCCATTGGCCAAATGCACGCGTTCGACGGCGACCGCCAAAACCACGACGATGGCCGCGGCGGCCGGGCGGGTAAAAAGCCCCAGCACCAGCAGGAGCCCGCCGAAGAATTCGACGGCGCCGACGGCGATCACCATCGGCATGGCCGGCTCGATGCCGATCTTGCTGAAGAATTCGGCGGTGTTTTCCGGGTTGCCCCCGAACCAGCCGAAAAGCTTCATGGCCCCATGGGGCATTAGAAAAAGCCCGGTCGTCACGCGAACCAATGGATAGGCGAGGCAGGCAAGCTTCCCATAGATGCCGCCCAGCGCCGGAATGAAGAGGGTACTCATCGATGGATTCTCCCGGTTTTCTTTAAGGTTTGAGCCGTCCCCAGCCGGCCATCATGGGGCTGGCGGGGGCGCTCGGCAAGCCCTACGCCCCACGCTCCGGCAGGCCGCGGCCTGCCTTGGCGGCCGCCTCGACGCGGCGGGCAAGGGCGTCCGTGACCGGGCCGATGGCAAAAGCTTTGCCGTCGATCTCGCGGACCGGCCACAGGTGAACAAGGCTGTTCGTCAGGAAGCATTCCTCCGCCGCAAGGGCCTCGGCAAGGCGGACCGGCCGGATTTTGACCGGGAAATTCGCGCGCTTCGCCTCCGCCAGCACCACCTCGCGCAGCACGCCGGCAACGCCCGCTTCCGTCAGATCCGGCGTGATCAAGCGGCCCTCGCAGACGAAAAAGACGTTCGTTTTCGTGCCTTCGATCAGATGGCCCGCCCCGTCCAGCATCAAGCCTTCGGCGATGGCCGGGTCGTCCCATTCCTGGGCCGCGAGGACCTGTTCCAGCCGGTTCAGATGCTTGATGCCGGCCAGGGCCGGGTTTTGCCCCAGTCGCGTTTGGCAGATGCGGAGGCGAACCCCCTCCTGGGCGGGGTCGGGAGAAGTGGCGGCGGGGCCGGGTGATGCGGTGGCGGTCAGGGGGTCGAAGCGAAGCATGCGGGTCGGGACGGCGGTCTTTTCGGGGCGATAGCCCGGGCCGCCCGGGCCGCGGGTAAGCCAGATCCGAAGCACCCCGTCCCGGGGCGCCCCAAGAAGGCGCCGCGCTTCCGCCGCCAGCAGGCCGGCTTCCGGTTGGGCAAGGTTCAGGCGTTCGGCATCCCGGCATAGGCGCCCGATATGCGCGTCCCAAAATTCCGGCGCGCCGGCGCAAACTTTGATCGTCTCGAACAGGCCGTCGCCATAGCGAAAGCCGCGCTCTTCGATCGGCAGGCTGTCCGCAGGTTCGCCGTTCACCAGGGTGGGGTGCTGGCCGCCCATCGTCATTGGGTGAGCGCGCGGATCATGCCGCGGGCCTTGTCGCGGGTTTCCTCCAGCTCGCGGGCGGGCACCGAATCGGCGACGATGCCGGCGCCGGCGCGGATGGAAATTTGCGCGCCGTCGCAAAGGATCGAACGGATCAAAATGTTGAGGTCCAAATCGCCATTGCGGTTGAGGTAGCCGATGGCGCCCGTATATGGCCCGCGTCCCGTTTCTTCCAGTTCGGCGACGATTTCCATGCAGCGCACTTTTGGGCATCCGGTGATGGTGCCGCCGGGAAAGACGGCGCGGATAATTTCGCCGGGCGTTGTTTCGGGCCGGACCTCGCCGCGCACGTTCGAGACGATGTGATGCACATGGGCATAAGATTCGACCGACATGAATTCATCGACGGCGATGCTGCCGGGGATGGCGACCCGGCCAAGGTCGTTCCGCTCCAGATCGATCAGCATGACGTGCTCGGCGCGCTCCTTCGGGTGGGCGAGCAGGTTTTGCGTCTGGCCCCGGTCGCTGGCCCCGTCCTTGCCGCGCGGCCGGGTGCCGGCGATCGGGCGCGTCTGAAGAAGCGCGCCGCGGCGTTCGACCAGGCGTTCCGGCGATGAGCTTAGGATCGCGCGCGTCCCAAAACGCACCAGGCCGGCGAAGGGCGCCGGATTTTGCCTGCGAAGCCGGGCGTAGATTTCGGCCGGGCTGGCGGAATCCAGAACCTGGCCCTGCCAAAGGCGCGACAGGTTGACCTGAAAGACGTCGCCGGCGGCGATGTAGTCCTGGATGCGCCGCACGCCGTCGAGGTAACGCGCGGAGGGTTCTTCGAAAATAGGGGCGGCCAGCAGCGGCCTACCGCCGGTGGAAAGGCCCGGCCCCCCTTTTGCAAGATCGGCGGCGAGGGCGTCAAGCAGCTCCGCCCGCCCGGCCTCGGCCATGAGGTGGGTTTCGTCGCGTTCGGCGTCGTAGAGGATGGCGGCCGGCACCCGCGTTGCGCAGGCCACTGGGAAGCCGTCTTTTGCAGGGGGCAGGCGGAGCGTTGGCTCGATCTCGCCCGCCAATTCATAGCCGAGATAAAGAAACCAGCCGCCCGAAAAAGGCAGGGCGCAATCCAGCGGCTCCCTCTCTGCCTGCCAGCGCGTGTCGAGGGCCTTCAGGAAGCCGCCCGGCAGGCTGCCGGGCCGGTCCAGGGTCACGCTTTCGCCGGGAAAGGCAAAAAGGATGTCGTAGCGTCCGCGCGGCCCCCCGCCTGCGGCGCTTTCCAGCAGAAAAGGATAGCGCGCTGGCGCGCGCGCGTGCAGCCCAAGCAGGTCGCACCGCCCCGTCAAGGTTCGTTGTACAATCCTGGCCGATGCCGGGCGGGTTTCTGGAAGGCGGTCCGCATCCATTGCTTGCGATTTCCGCTCGTCTTTGTTCGTGGAGGCCCTACGTTATAGGGATGTAACATACGGCAAGTACAGTGCCGTTATCGAAGGCCCCCGTCAAAAGCGGCTTGCCCCCATGGGCTGTCGGGCCCAAGAGGATTTCGATGACACGCCAAGACAAACGGACCAGGAAAATGCCCACGCCGCAGGCTTCGCGAAGCCCGGCCGAACGGCCGCGGCCGGCGCGCAACGATT
Organism: Alphaproteobacteria bacterium; assembly: GCA_021776275.1. GTDB lineage: Bacteria > Pseudomonadota > Alphaproteobacteria. Next base: position 9,303 of record JAJFGH010000141.1, read on the forward strand.
GCGGCGATTTCGGAATTCGCATCGCCCGCGACGGCACCTGGTATTACGAGGGCTCGCCGATTGCCCGCAAGGCCCTCGTCCGGCTTTTTTCAACCGTGCTCAAGCGGGACGCGCAAGGAGACTATTGGCTTGAAACGCCGGTCGAGAAGGGCCGGGTCGAGGTCGAAGACGCCCCCTTTACGGCGGTGGAGCTGGCCGTTTCGGGCGAGGGCCGCCACCAGACGCTTCGTTTCCGAACGAATGTGGACGAATGGGTGCAGGCGGGACCCGATCATCCGCTCCGGGTTGCCGAAGACCCGGATACGCGCCAGCCGCGGCCCTATCTTTTGGTGCGCGATGGGTTGGAGGCGCTGATCCTGCGGCCCGTTTTTTACGAGCTTGTCGCGCTCGGCGTCGAGGAGGGCCAGGGCCTGGAAACGGCGCTTGGGGTATGGAGCAAGGACGCCTTTTTTCCGCTTGGCTCGCCATTGGAGCCGGTCTGATGCTGGACCGTATCGTCGCGCGCATTGCCACTTACGAGCCGGGCGAGGGGGACGACGCGTCGCGCGGCGATCATCAATTGTCGCCGCATCTGAAACCGTCGCCGCCCTGGACGCCGGCGGCCGTGTTGGTGCCGCTCATCGATCGCGCCGACGGGATGACGGTCCTGCTTACCCAGCGCACGGACCATCTGACGGACCATGCGGGCCAGATCAGCTTTCCGGGCGGCCATCTGGAGGCGACGGATTTCGATGCGGCGGCCGGCGCCCTTCGCGAGACGGAGGAGGAGCTTGGCATTCCGCCGGCCCGCGTTTCGCTTTTGGGCCGCCTCGACACCTATATTACGCGGACAAGTTTCGAGGTCATCCCCATCGTTGGGCTGATCACGCCGCCTTTCCCGTTGCAGCCGGACAGCTTTGAAGTGGCCGATGTTTTCGAGGTGCCGCTGGCCTTTCTTCTCGACCCGGAAAACTACGTGCGTCACGAACGCCTATACGATGGCGGGGCCGCCTACTACTATGCGGTTCCCTACGGGGATCGGTATATCTGGGGGGCAACGGCGGGGATGCTAAAGAATCTTTGCGAAGCCCTCCGTGATTAAAACGGGGGCACTTCATGAAGCCGTCCGGAAACATGGACGCGCAGCCCTGGATGACGGCACCGGAAACCCAGGCCGTCATGAAGGCGTTGATGGCGGATGGGGCGCTTGCGCGCTTCGTCGGAGGGTGCGTGCGGGACGCGCTTTTAAAGCGCGACGTTCACGACATTGACCTGGCAACGACGGCCTTGCCCGAAATCGTGCTGGCGCTTTTGCAGCGCGAAGGCATTCACACGGTTCCCACCGGCATTGCCCATGGAACCGTAACCGCGGTTTTAGATCACAAACCCTTCGAGATCACGACCCTTCGCCGCGACGTCGAAACCTATGGGCGGCATGCGAAGGTTGCCTATACGGATGACTGGAAAGAAGACGCGGCGCGGCGCGATTTCACCATGAACGCCGTCTTTTGCGATATGGACGGTACGCTTTACGACCCCTTCGGCGGAATCGAGGATTTGTTCGCGGGCCGGGTGCGCTTTGTCGGCGATCCGCAGGCGCGCATCGAAGAAGACGTGCTGCGCCTGCTGCGGTTTTTTCGTTTCTATGCGGAATATGGCAAGGCGCCGCCCGATGCGGCGGCGCTGGCGGCGTGTAAAAAATTCGCGTCCCATTTGCCGAAGCTTTCCGGCGAACGCGTGCGCGCCGAATTGCTGCGCTTGCTTGGCGCGGCGGCTTCGCCCGACGTGATCCGGCGCATGGCCGAAGATGGCGTGCTGGAACATATCTTGCCGGAAGCAACGGATTTGGAGGTGCTCGCCAGGCTGGTGGCGATCGAAACGGAAATGGCGGCGCCGGCGCCGATCCGGCGCCTTGCCAGCCTATTGCCGCCGGGCCGGGGCGAGGTGGGCGAAATCGCTGCGCGGCTGAAACTTTCGAATGTCGAGAAACGCCGCCTGATGGCCCTTGCCACGTCGCCCATCGGCGTCGGCGGGTTTGAAGACGCCAAAGGCGTGCGCCGCCTGCTCTATGGGCTGGGGCCCGACGCGGTGACGGATCAGGTGCTTCTGCATTGGGCGCGCCTGGGGCCCGAGGCATCCGAGGCGGAAACGGCGCCCTGCCGCCTGGCCGTCGCGGAGGCAAAAAATTGGCAGGCCAAGGCATTTCCGGTCACGGGCAAGGACATGCTGGCCCTTGGGCTTCGCGCCGGGCCGGAGATGGGCGCCTTGCTGGAAAGCGTCGAGGCCTGGTGGATCGAAGGCGACTTCGCCGCTTCGCGTGCGCAATGTTTGGAAAAAGCGAAGGCGCTGTTCGAAGGGGCTTAGGGCCAGGTAACGACCGGCGGCATCGACATCAAGATGGCTTCCGTGTTGCCGCCCGTCATCAGGCCAAAGCGCGTGCCGCGGTCGTAAAGCAGGTTGAACTCGACGTAGCGCCCGCGCCGCATCAATTGATAGCTGCGCTCTTCCTCTGTCCAGCTTTCGTTCATGTGCCGGCGAATAATTTCCGGATAGCCTTCCAGAAACGCGCAGCCGACATCCTGGGTGAGGGAAAAATCTTCTTCCCAATCGCCGGTGTCGAGATAGTCGTAAAAGATGCCGCCGACACCGCGCGGCTCGTCGCGGTGCTTTAAATAAAAATAGCGATCGCATTCTTCTTTGAAGCGCGGGTAGTAATCCGGATTGTGGCGGTCGCAGGCGGATTTGTACGCCGCGTGAAAATCTTCCGTATCTTTTGCCACCGGATAGATCGGCGTGAGATCGCCGCCGCCGCCGAACCAGCCTTTCGTCGTCACGATGTGCCGCGTGTTCATATGGGCCGCCGGCACTTTGGGCGAACGCATATGGGAAACAAGGGAAATGCCGCTGGCCCAGAAGGCGGGGTTTTCCGCGGCCCCTGGGACTTCCTTGCGAAACTCTTCTCCGAACGCGCCGAAAACGGTGGAGACGTTGACGCCGACCTTTTCAAAGACCCGGCCGCGCATGACGGCCATGACGCCGCTGCCGCCTTCTTCGCGCTGCCACGGCGTACGCTCGAAGCGCCCCGGCGGCAAATCCGAGCCCGGCCCTTCGAGGGCGTCTTCGATGTCTTCG
>JAJFGH010000142.1 GCA_021776275.1 Alphaproteobacteria bacterium
TTCTCGATCTGGAAACGAGCCCCTACCTCCTTCAGCACAAGGAAAACCCCGTCCATTGGCAGCCCTGGGGCGACGCCGCCCTTCGGGAGGCGAAGGAGCGGAACGTTCCCGTGCTGCTTTCCATCGGCTATGCCGCGTGCCACTGGTGCCACGTCATGGCCCATGAAAGTTTCGAGAACGCGGAAACGGCGGCCGCCATGAATGCGAATTTCGTAAACGTGAAGATCGACCGCGAGGAGCGCCCCGACCTCGATATCGTTTATCAAACGGCCCTTGCCCTGATGGGCGAACAGGGCGGCTGGCCGCTTACCATGTTCCTTACGCCGGACGGCGCGCCCTTTTATGGCGGCACGTATTTTCCGCCGGCGCCGGCCTATGGCCGGCCGGCCTTTCGCGGCCTGCTTGAAAGCATTGCGCGCATCTACCGCGAAGAGCCCGACAAGGTTGCCCTCAACGCCGACGCTTTGCGCAAAGGCATTTTGGACATGGTGGCGACAAGTGCGGAGGGCGAGATCGGCCCGGCGTTTCTGGAACAGGCCGCACGCGGTCTTTTTCGTATCGTCGACCGCAAATATGGCGGCATCGGCAAGGCGCCGAAATTTCCGCAAACGGCAATCTTCGAGCTTCTTTGGCGCGCCCATCGGCGCGATCCGGGCGAGACGTTCGCGGGCGCCGTGACCCGCACCCTCGATCATATGTGCGCGGGCGGCATTTACGACCATCTCGGCGGCGGCTTTGCCCGCTATTCGACGGACAAGGAATGGCTCGCGCCCCATTTCGAAAAAATGCTCTACGACAACGCCCAGATGATCGAATTGCTGACCCTCGTCTGGCAGGAGACGCGCAATCCTTTTTACGAAGAGCGCGTGGCGGAAACCGTCCAATGGGTGCTGCGCGAAATGCAAAACCCGCAAGGCGGATTTCTCAGCAGCCTGGATGCCGACAGCGAAGGCGTCGAGGGCGCCTTCTATGTCTGGACGGAGGCGGAGATCGACCGCCTGCTGGGCGACGCGGCCGGGCCCTTCAAGGCGGCCTATGACGTGCGCCCGGAAGGCAATTGGGAGGGCAAGACGATCCTTCGCCGCAACGCCCAGGGCGCGCTTCCCGATTGGCAGGCGGATAGCGAGGCGGGCCTTCGAAAGGCGCGCGAAGCCTTGTTTGTTGCGCGGACGGAACGAATAAGGCCGGGCACCGACGACAAGGTGCTGACCGATTGGAGCGGCCTCATGATCGCCGCCATGGCCTTTGCCGGAAGCGTCTTTCAACGGCCGGACTGGACGGCAGCGGCGGAACGCGCCTTCGCGTTCGTCTGCGAGCGCCTGACGGGCGAAGACGGCAGGTTGCGCCACAGCTGGTGCCGCGACCGCGCGCGCCATCCCGCCACCCTCGACGATTACGCGCAAATGGCGCGGGCCGCGCTCCGGCTTTACGAAACCCGTTTCACGCCAGACTATCTCGCCCGCGCGCAAGGCTGGGTCGACCAGGCAAATCAACATTATTGGGACGCGGAGAAGGGTGGGTATTTCTTCACCGCCGAGGATGTCCGCGACGTGCTGGTGCGCATGAAGCCCGGCAGCGACCACGCCGTTCCTTCCGGCAACGGAACCATGGCGGGCGTGCTGGCGCGGCTTTTCCACCTGACGGGGAAGGCGGCCATGGGCAAGCGCGCCGAAGACGTGATCCACGCCTTCGCCGGCGAAGCCCTGCAAAACCCGGCCGGCTATGCGAGCCTTCTAAACGCGGTCGAAGACTTGCGCGACGCCACCCAGATTACGCTTCTGGGCGATCCGGCGGCGGCGGACACGGAGGCGCTTTTGGAGGCCATCCGCGCCGTTTCGCTTCCCAGCGCCGTTTTGCAAATCGCCGACGACGAAGCCGCCCTTCCCCCCGGCCATCCGGCGAAAGGCAAGGCACGGATCGCGAAGGGGGCGGTGCGTCTTGCAACCTGCTATCTTTGCCGCGGCCCGGTTTGCGGCCTGCCGATTACGGACGCGGCGACGCTTAAAGCCGCCTTGCACGAGGAGGCGTGACATGCCGACGCTTTCCATGAAGACGCCTTTGGGGCCGGTGACCCTTGTCGAAGAAGCGGGAAAACTTACCGCGCTTCGCTGGGGCGCGGCCAAGAATTCCGAAGCTACGCCGCTTCTCCGCCGGGCGCGTCAGCAATTGGAAGCCTATTTCGATGGCTGCCGCGAGCCTTTCGATTTGCCGTTGCACCCCGAGGGGACGGCATTTCAAAAAAACGTCTGGCGCAAGATGGCGCGCATCCCCTACGGAAAAACCCGAAGCTATGGCGAGCTGGCCGGGGAATTGAAAAGTGCGGCGCGGGCCGTGGGCGGGGCCTGTGGGCGCAATCCGCTGCCGATCCTGATCCCGTGCCACCGCGTGCTTGGCGCCCATGGCGCCCTTGGCGGCTACTCCGCCAGGGGCGGCGTGAAAACCAAGCGCCGCCTGCTTGCCCTTGAAGGGGCCGAAGCGCGCTGACGCTCGCCAGCCCTTGATGACAAGCCCCTAGCAGGGGGATATTCTTCGGGCTGAAAAGCGGGGCCGAAAAAACCGGCCCTTCCAGGGGGAAGCCATGAGCGACATTTCGATACCGGCCTCCGACGGGGGCGAATTTTCCGCGTATCTGGCAAAGCCCGCCGCCGGATCGGGCCCGGGCATTCTTTTGATCCAGGAAATTTTCGGCGTGAACCAGGAAATGCGCGAGCGCGCGGACAAGCTTGCCGCCGAAGGTTTCGTCGTGCTGTGCCCGGATCTTTTCTGGCGTCAGAAACCGGGCGTGCAGCTAACGGATCAGACGGAAGAAGAATGGGCCGAAGCCTTCAAGCTTTACCAAGGGTTCCACGAGGCAAAAGGCGTGCAGGATTTGATCTCGGCGCTTTTCGCCTTGCGCGACCTTCCCGAATGCAACGGCCGCGCCGCCGCCCTTGGCTATTGCCTGGGCGGCAAGCTCGCCTATCTGATGGCGACGCGTTCGGATGCGGATTGTTCCGTCGCCTATTACGGCGTCGGCATCGAGAGCGCGCTGGAAGAGGCGACCGCCATCCTGCGGCCGCTTCTGATGCACATCGCCGAAGAAGATCAATTCGTTTCCAAGGAAGCCCAGATAGAAATCAAGGAAGCGCTTGGGCGGCACAATTTTGTCACCATCCATTCCTATGCCGGTGTCGATCACGCCTTTGCTCGCGGAAAAGGCATTACCTACAACGAAGAGGCGGCGACCCTTGCCAGCCAGCGCTCGCTGGCCTTCCTGAAAGAACATCTCCGTTAAGATGGCCGAGACAACCGGCGCCGTCCGTTTCCACGAAACCGGGGGGCCTGAGGTTCTGCATTGGGAAACGGTGCCGATCGCACCGCCCGGTCCCGGCGAGGTGTGCGTTCAACATCGAGCGATCGGCCTTAATTTTCACGACACCTACGTGCGAAGCGGCCTTTACCCCGTGCCGTCCCTTCCGGCCATCCCGGGCCTGGAGGCGGCTGGTATCGTCGAGGCCGTCGGCGAAGGCGTCGGTGAGGTGAAAGCGGGCGACCGCGTTGCCTATGCAACGCCGCGTCTTGGTGCCTATGCGGAACGGCGGCTTCTTCCCGCCGCCGAGCTTGTCCCCATCCCAGACAAAATTTCCGACGCCGAGGCCGCGGCGCTCATGATCAAGGGCATGACGGCGCAATATCTGCTTCGCCGCAGCCATCGGGTGGAAGCGGGTGAGACGATCCTTGTCCATGCGGCGGCCGGCGGCGTCGGCCTGATCCTTTGCCAATGGGCGAAGCATCTTGGCGCGCGGGTCATCGGCACGGTGGGAAGCGCCGAAAAGGCGGCCCTGGCAACGCGCCATGGCTGCGACCATCCCGTTCTTTACCGGGAAGAAGATTTTGCCGGCCGCGTTCGGGAAATCACGAAAGGCGAAGGCGTTGCCGTCGTCTATGATTCCGTCGGCAAGGACAGTTTTTCCGGCTCGCTCGACTGCCTGAAGCCCTTGGGAACGATGGTAAGTTTCGGCCAGGCCTCGGGCCGGGTGCCGCCGGTTGAAATTCTGGACCTGATGAACAAGGGGTCGCTTTTTCTAACCCGGCCGACGCTTTTCACCTACACGGCCAAGCGCGAAGATTTGCTGGCCATGGCCGAAGAGGTGTTCGCCGCCGTCCAGGCCGGCCTCTTCGAAATCGAGATTTGCCAGACCTACCCGCTGCGCGAGGCGGCGAAGGCCCATGTGGCGATCGCCGCGCGCCAAACGATGGGCGCGAGCGTTTTAACGCCTTAGGTGTTCATGGAATCGAAGAAATCGTCGTTGCTCTTCGTCGATTTCAGCTTATCCAACAAAAACTCCATCGCATCCGTCACGCCCATGGGCGTCAGGATCCGGCGCAGCACCCACATCTTCGAAAGCCGTCCCTTGTCGACCAGCAATTCTTCTTTGCGGGTACCGGACTTCGTGATGTCGATGGAGGGGAAGGTGCGCTTGTCGGAAAGCTTGCGGTCGAGAATGATTTCCGAATTGCCCGTTCCTTTGAACTCTTCGAAGATCACTTCGTCCATGCGCGAGCCGGTGTCGATCAGCGCCGTGGCGATGATCGTAAGCGAGCCGCCCTCTTCGATGTTTCGCGCCGCGCCGAAGAAACGTTTCGGCCGCTGCAGGGCGTTCGCGTCAACGCCGCCCGTCAACACCTTGCCCGAGGACGGCACGACGGAATTGTAAGCGCGCGCCAGCCGTGTGATGGAATCGAGAAGAATGATGACGTCGCGTTTGTGTTCCACCAGGCGCTTTGCTTTTTCGATGACCATTTCCGCAACCTGCACATGGCGAACCGCCGGTTCGTCGAAGGTAGAGCTGATCACTTCGCCGCGCACGGAACGCGCCATGTCCGTCACTTCTTCCGGACGCTCGTCCACCAAAAGAACGATCAGATAGCTGTCCTTGTGGTTGGCCATGATGGAATGGGCAATGTTTTGAAGCATCATCGTCTTGCCGGTGCGCGGCGGCGCAACGATCAAGGCGCGCTGGCCTTTCCCAAGCGGCGCGATAAGGTCGATCACCCGCGACGTAACGTCTTTCAGTTTTGGGTCTTCGATCTCAAGGCTGATTTTGTCCTCGGGATAAAGCGGCGTGAGATTGTCGAAATTAATGCGGTGGCGTGTTGCCTCCGGCTTTTCGAAATTGATCGTGTTTACCTTCAGAAGCGCGAAATAGCGCTCCCCGTCCTTCGGCGACCGTATCTGCCCTTCGACCGTGTCGCCGGTGCGCAGTCCGAAGCGGCGGATCTGGCTCGGCGAAACGTAGATGTCGTCCGGCCCGGGCAGGTAATTCGCCTCGGGCGAGCGCAGGAAGCCAAAGCCGTCCTGAAGAATTTCGAGAACGCCGTCACCGAAGATCGGCGTGTCGTTTTCGGCGAGCTGTTTCAGAATCGCAAACACCATGTCCTGCTTGCGCAGCGAGCTGGCATTTTCGATCTTCAGCTCCTCGGCATAGGACAGGAGGTCCGCGGGTGATTTTGTCTTAAGTTCTTGTAATTTCATGAGTTTTATCTGCTATTTCGGGGGATCGGCTATCGCCGGAGGGGGCCGGAACGCGGCCGGAGGAATTGGGGGGTTTAAGCGCGGCCGAACGGCGCGCGCGCCGGAAGCCGTTTTGATTTTCTGAAAAAAGGCGGATGACCGTTCCGCTTGAGAAAAAACACTAGCGAAGGGCCCAAAATAAGTCAAACCCCGAATTTTGCCGCCGGAGGGCCCGATCCGCGGCCGGCGTCAGAAGGGTTTCACGATCACCAGAACGACGATGCCGATCATCAGCACCGTCGGCACTTCGTTGACGCGCCGATAAAAGGCCGCCGGTTTTTCGTTGCGGTCGGCCAGAAAATCTTTCCGCCACCGCGAGAGAAATCCGTGAAAGCCGGTCATCGCCAAAACCAGAGCAAGCTTGGCGTACATCCACCCGGCCGTCCAGTCGACAATTCCGGGCGTGGAAAGCAAAAGCCCGCCGAAAAGAAACGCCGACAGCATGGCCGGGTTGATGATGGCGCGGAGCAGACGCCGCTCCATCACCTTCAGCATTTCGGAAGCCTCGCCGCCAGCAGCGGCGTCGCAGTGATAGACGTAGAGCCGCGGCAAATACAGCATGCCCGCCATCCAGGCGATGACCGAAATGACGTGCAGCGCCTCGATCCATTCGTGCCATTCGAACAACCAGCCCATGGTTCCGCTCCTCTCCCGCACTTTCTATCCCCGGTTGGGACAGCCGCTAAAATTTTCCGGGCAAAGGCGCCCGCCTTTTTCCGAATCAAGCGACGTCGCGCGCGGCCGCGGCGCGCGCACCATCCCGGCAAGGGCCTGGATAAAATCCGCCTCCGTGCCGACAGTGGCAACGCGCCCATAGCCGGGCACGCCGCGCTTCGCCGCTATCGCTTTATATTCGATGTCCAACTCAACCAGCGTTTCGGAATGTTCCGAGACAAACGCGATCGGTACGACCAGGACCGGCACGCCGTCGCGGGCCGCGCGGTCGATCTCGTCGTCGAGGGAAGGCCCGATCCATTCCAGCGGACCAACCCGGCTTTGGTAACAAACCGCCCAATCGAGGGCGGGCGCGCCCAGCTCGGCGACGACACCTTTTACGGTTTCGTTGACCTGCCATTCGTAAGGATCGCCCGCCGCAACGATTTTCTTCGGCAGGCCGTGGGCCGAAAAAAGAACGCGCGGCCCACGCGGATTTGGGCTTTCCACGGCCAGCGCCGCGCGCAGCAATTTCGCCACCGCCTTTTGAAAGCCCCGTGCCAGCGGGTAACAGCAAAGCGCGCGGGTGGGCGCGGAAAGGCCGGCTTTTTCGGCGGCCCGCTTCCAGGCCTTCAGGGAAGAGCCGCTCGTCGTCGTCGAGAATTGCGGGTATAGCGGCAGCAGCACGATGTCGTCCGGCGCCCACGCCTTGACCTTTGCCGCCGTGGCGTCGCTGAGGGGGTGCCAGTGGCGCATGGCGATGAAGACGCGGTAGGTCCTGCCGCCGTCTTCTGCCTTAAGCGCCTGGGCCAACGCGTCGGCCTGTTTTTCCGTCAGGGCAAGGATGGGCGAGGCGCCGCCGATTTTTTCATAGATGGCCTGGGCGACGGGCGCGCGCCGTTTTGAAATCCACCACGCCAGCAGCGCGCGAAAAGGCTGCGGCAGGCGAAGAATGGCGGGGTCGTTGAACAAATTAAAGAGAAACGGCCGCACGGCTTTCGGGCCGTCCGGGCCACCCAGATTGAAAAGCACCACCGCCGTCTTGCTCATGAAATTCCCCGCCTGGTCTAGCCGATCCGGCTTAGCCGGTCGCCCCTTCGCGCACAAGCGCGACCAATTCGGCGACGTGATCCGGCGGCGTCTTCAAATCGACGCCATGGCCCAAGTTAAAGACAAAGGGGCCGCCGCCCAAGCCTTGCAAAATTTCTGCGACGCCGGCGCCCATGGCCGCGCCCCCCGCGATCAACGCTTTCGGGTCCAAATTTCCCTGCACGCAGACATGGGGCTGAAGCTTCGCCGCCGCCAATTTTGGCGAAATGCTGGCATCGATGCTGATCCCGTCGACGCCGCTTTTTTCGGCATAGCTTTCGTAGCGGGAAAGGCCGACGCCTCGGGGAAACCCAAGGATCGGCACGTCGGGGAATTTTTTATGAACGGCCTCGACGATGGCCCGGGTCGGCTCGAGGCAGATGCGTTCGAATTGAGACGCCGGGATTTTACCGGCCCAGCTGTCGAAAATCTGAAGGGCTTCGGCGCCGGCCTCGATTTGGCGGATCAAATGATGGGCAATGCTTTCGGTAAGAAGGCGGATCAATTCGGCAAAGCTCTCCGGCGCCGCCGACGCCCAATGGGTCGCCTTGGCAAAATCCTTGCTGCCGCCGCCTTCGATCATATAGGCGGCCAGGGTCCAGGGCGCGCCGGCAAAGCCGATCAACGCGGTTTCTTCCGGGAGGTCGCGGCGAACGGATCGAAGGGCGTCGTAAACGGGATCGAGCTTGCCTTCCTGCCAGACGAGTTTTTTTACATCGCCCGCGTTCTGCAAGGCCTCCAGCACCGGCCCCTTACCTTCATGAAAAGCAACGCCCTGACCGAGCGCGTCGGGCACCACCAAAATATCGGAAAAAATAATTGCCGCATCGAAGCCATAACGGCGGATCGGCTGCAGCGTCACCTCTACCGCCAGCTCCGGCGTGTAGCAAAGTTCCAAAAAATTCCCGGTGCGCTTTCGCACCTCCCGATATTCCGGCAAATAGCGGCCTGCCTGGCGCATCAGCCAAATCGGCGGCGGCACAAGGGTCTCGCCACGAAGGGCGCGCAAAAGCAATTTTTCCGAAGCCAACATGTTTTTTAAGACTTATCCTGAAGTTTGGAAGCTCACTTACACTATCTATATAAGAATCTTTAAGAAAAGTAGTGGTTGTAGTTGGGCCTGTGGAAGGGGAGGATTGTTTGTTTTCCGCCATCTTTCCACAGGATACGAACCAGGGAGAAACGGCAAAACGGCGGCGGTTTCGTCCCTTTCATTTGGCCTTTCAAAGCGACGGGGATAACGTTGCCCCAAGGCCGAAACCATGCGAAGCGCGAGTGAAAGAAGAGGAATGCTTTTTCCCGCATGGCGCAAATGGGCGGTTTGGACGGTTTTATAAAGAAAGCGCGCACATGGCTTTGGTGAAAACTTTTCACCTGCATCTGGTTTCCGATGCGACGGGCGAAACGATTAGCAGCGTCGTGCGCGCCTGCCTCGTCCAGTTCGAAAACGTTACGACAGAAGAGCACCACTGGTTTCTCGTTCGCTCCGAGGCCCAAATCGCGCGCGTGATCGAGCGCGCCGCAAAAGAGCGCGGCGTCGTTCTCTTTACCCTGGTAAATCCGAAGCTTCGCAAGGCGCTGGAAGAAGGCTGCCAGAAATGGAAGCTTCCCTGCATTCCGGTTTTGGACCCGGTCATGGGGGCGCTTCGCGGCTATTTGGGAATCGAAAGCCAGGACCAGCCCGGCCGCCAACACGCGCTGGACGAAAAATATTACCAGCGGATCGACGCCATGAATTTTGCGCTGCTTCACGACGACGGCCAGCATGTCGAAAATTTGGAGAACGCCGACATCGTGCTTATCGGCGTTTCGCGAACGACGAAAACGCCCACCTGTATTTATCTTGCCAACCGGGGCCTTCGCGCGGCGAACTTGCCGATCGTGCCGGGCTCGCCGCTTTTTGCGGCGGTCGAGAAGGCGGAGCGGCCCCTGGTCGTCGGGCTGACCATGGACCCGTCGCGCCTGGCGGAGGCCCGCCAAACGCGCGTGCCGGAACAAAGCGGCGTCAGCGACTACGCCGATTTTGAAACGGTCCGGGAAGAAGTTTTGCAGGCGCGGCGCGTCTTCACCAAGCATGGCTGGCCGGTGATCGATGTGACGCGCCGTTCGGTCGAGGAAACCGCCTCGGCCATTTTCCAGCTTTATGCCGAACGCCAAAAATCCGGCGCCCATGCCTGAGACACCGATTCATGCTCCGGCCCTGCAGGCCTCGCAGGCCTCGCAGGTCGTGCTTGCCTCGAAAAGCGCCGTGCGCGCACGGCTGTTGCGGGCGGCCGGCCTCGATTTCGCCTGTGAGGCGGCGCCCATCGACGAGGCGGAAATCAAGGGCCAGATGCAGGCGGAGCCGGTCGAGGCGGTGGCGGAAGCCCTGGCGGAGCGGAAGGCGCAGCACGTGTCCCGGCTTTTTCCCGACGCCCTGGTGATCGGCGCGGACCAGATGCTCGAATGCGAGGGCGTCCGCTACGACAAGCCGGCGGATTTGGCGAGCGCCCGCGCCCAGCTTGCGGCGCTGCGCGGGCGCGGCCACGATCTGGTGGGCGCGGCCATGGTGGTTCAGGGCGGCGCGCGCCTGTGGCACCATACGGACCGGGTCCGCCTGACGATGCGCGCCTTTTCCGACGGCTTTCTCGATTCCTATCTCGAGGCTGCCGGCGAAGCGGTGCTGGCCAGCGTTGGCGGCTACCAGTTAGAAGGACGGGGCGCGCAGCTTTTTTCGCGCGTCGAGGGCGATTACTTCGCCATTTTGGGCTTGCCGCTTTTGCCGCTGCTCGATTTCTTGCGGGAGCATGGGGTGTTGGACCGATGAGCATTACCGGAAAGGCACGGATCGCCGGCGTCATGGGCTGGCCGGTGGCGCATTCCCGCTCGCCGGCGTGCCACGGCTATTGGCTGGAACGCTACCGCATCGATGGCGCCTATGTGCCGCTGCCGGTACGGCCGGAAAATCTGGAAGCGGCGCTGCGCGCCTTGCCGCTTTTAGGATTTGCCGGCGTCAATTTGACCCTGCCCCACAAGGAGGCGGCCCTTGGCCTGGTCGATCGCGTCGATGCCGATGCCAAGCGCATCGGCGCCGTGAATACGATTAGCGTCGAAGCGGACGGCACGCTTACGGCGACGAACACGGATGGGTTCGGCTTTCTCGAAAGCCTGCGCGCGAGCGCGCCCAATTGGCAGGCGGCGAAGGGGCCCGCCGTTGTGCTGGGTGCCGGAGGCGCGGCGCGCGCCGTTGTCGCGGCCCTTGTCGATGCGGGCGCGCCGGAAATTCGGCTTTTGAACCGAACGGCGGCCCGCGCCGATGCCTTGCGCGACGCC
>JAJFGH010000143.1 GCA_021776275.1 Alphaproteobacteria bacterium
ACGTCGTTGGGTTGCTTGCGGTTCCGGTGAAAGAGTGGGTGATCGTCGCGTCATCATTTTTACGGTAGCGGGCGGACTGGACGCCAGCAACGCTGTAAAACCCCCACGCCGTCGCCCCGCCTGATGTAATCCCCGTTAAAATACGGTTCACACCCGCCTCCGTTTCCCCGATATATTGCCAAACAACAAAAAAGGTCTTTTGGTTCGTCTCGAAAAAGAGGCTTGAGTTGACCGATGCGGAAAGTTCCAGATAATCATCTACATTATCGGGCCGTATCGCAGGGAGCCCGTTCACGCCGGGATATCCTGGCACCGCTCCGGTAGCGGCATAATCCCCAAGGGTTGTGCCATCGTTGATCGAGGCAAACGCCACAAGAATGTCGCCGACACAATCGCTGTCAACCGCGCTCGTTTCGTCGATGCAACCAAGAATAACCCGAACGCCCGTTTCCGCGCTGCTAGGCAAGGCATCGCCAGAGAAAGAAATTCGTTGCCAGCTATCCGTGAGAGCCAGTTTTGTGCTGATGCCGGTATTCCACGCGGCATTGTCGTTCGTCGTAAGGCGCGTATGTGTGGCGGCCCCGGACGCGGCTTTTTTCACATAAAAGGCAAGGGATACGTCGTTGCTGTTTTGAATATAGGTGTTCAGCCCCGCGTCCATCCAACCCGTCGTAATCTCTAATTTTGCAGCCGTCATGCCGCCGTTCGGGTCCGTCGCGAAATTGTCTGTTTTGGTAATGGTGTTCGACAACGCCCACGGCGATTGACTGAAATCCTGGGACCAGACTTGAAGGTTTTGTAACCCGTCCGCACGCGTGAGAATGGGTTGCAACGTCGAAGTCGATTGCGTCGCATGGTTGCCGAACCCGGAAAGATCGTTCCATTGGCTGGCCTTGCCGCTGTTTAAGGTAAATGGGGATTGGTTGGCGGCAAGCCATAAGCGCAATCCCGGAATGCCAAGCGGCGAAAACCCCGCCTTGGGATTGAGCAATGTGCCAGCTTGGCCAAACATTACTCCAGCTCCGAAACATAAAGGGTCACATCCGTACTCGCGCGAATCGCGGCGAGATGGGTGTCGCGACCGGCCTTCCCATGGCCGAGGGAAAGATAGAGATAGGTGCCACCGGGCAAATAATGGTCCGTCGCCGTCGCTGCGACGGTGGCACCGCCGCTGCGTAGAAAGCACGGCCCCGCCGCATAAATTGCCACCATGCGGGTGTCGGCGTCGAAGGCGGTGGCATTTCGGGCGCTCGTTGCCGTCACGCTGATGCTGTGGGCGTTGTTCGCTTTAAGGCGAAGGGCTTGGATCGGCGCGTTGTCGTCGTCACGGGGGAGAAGCGTCGTCATGTGGGGCTCCTGGATTGGCAAAAAGGGAATGCGGCAAAAAAAACGCCCGTCGGCTTCGCCGCGGGCGCACATCTTCCAAAGGTATTTAGGACTTTATTCCCTTTTTGGCGGTGCTGTCAAGCCCCGCGAGGGTGGCGTCAATTGCGCTTTGCCAGCAAACCCCGGGCGATCACCTGGGCCTGAATTTCCCCGGCGCCCTCGAAAATGTTGAGAATTCTGGCATCGCAAAGGACCCGGCTGATCGGATATTCCTCGGCATAGCCATTGCCGCCGTGAATCTGCAGGGCGTTGTCGGCCGTTCCCCAGGCGACGCGCGCCGCCAACAGTTTCGCCATGCCCGCTTCAACGTCGCAGCGCCGGTCGGCGTCCTTCTCGCGGGCGGCAAAGTAGCTGAGCTGCCGGGCCAGCATGATCTCCGCTGCCATCGAGGCGATTTTTCCGGCGACCCTTGGAAATTCGTAAATGGGTCGGGCAAACTGCACGCGGTCGAGCGCGTAGCGCAGGCCAAGCTCCATGGCGTTTTGTGCCACGCCGATCGCCCGCGCCGCCGTTTGCACGCGCGCACTTTCGAAGGTGGCCATCAATTGTTTGAACCCTTCGCCTTCTTTTTCGCCAAGCAGGTTTTCGGCTGCGACTTCAAAATCGTCGAAGCCGATCTCGTATTCCTTCATCCCGCGATAGCCGAGCACCTTGATCTCGCCGCCGGACATTCCCTCGGCCGGGAAAGGGTCTTCATCCGTGCCGCGCGGCTTCTCCGCGAGGAACATGCTCAACCCCTTGTAGCCTTTTTCGCCCGGATCGGTTCGGGCAAGCAGGGTCATCAAATCGGCCCGCGCCGCATGGGTAATCCAGGTCTTGTTGCCGGTGACGCGGTAGCTTGCGGCTCCATCCGCGCGCGTGGCGCGCGTTCGTAAGCTCGCCAGGTCCGAACCCACATTCGGTTCCGTAAAGACGGCGGTGGGCAGAATTTCGCCGCTCGAGATAGCGGGCAGGTAGCGTTCCTTTTGGGCAATCGTGCCGTGGTTGCGGATAAGTTCGCCGGCAATCTCGGATCGCGTACCAAGCGAGCCAATGCCGATATAGGCGCGGCTCAATTCTTCCGTCACAACGCACATGGCGATCTTGCTTAACCCAAGGCCGCCGAACTCTTCCGGAATCGTAAGGCCAAAGACGCCCAACTCGCTCATCTGCCGAATAATGTCGAGGGGAATCAGCTCGTCCTTGAGATGCCATTCATGGGCGTGGGGGATGATTTGTTCGTCGGCAAAACGCTGAAACTGTTCGCGGATCATCTCCAGCGTCTCATCGCCAAGGCCAAGCTCGCCAAAATTTCTGGTCTCGAGGCTATCTTTTAAAAGCGTGGCCAGTCCCATGCGGGCGGCGCCGCCGCGGCCGCGAAACGCAAGCTCTTGGACCGCCGCGTCGGTGACGAAAGCCGTCAGGACGGCTGCATCTATGCCAAGATCGCTGGGACGGACGATTTCAACTTGGCTCATCGGAATGCCGCCAGCCATTTGCGCGAGATATTCCGCAAAGGCAATTTCCAAGATCAGCCGTTCTTTTTCGCCGAAGCCTCCCGCTTCTTCCAGACGTTCGGCCCAGGCGAGAAGCTGCCGCAGGCCCTCGGCATAGGTCGCAAACCAGGCAAAGCCATGCACGGCAAATTGATGCTGGTCGACCGATGTGCCGCTTACCCGGCCGTCCTTGACGACCAAAGAGGCGGCCGCCTCTCTCGCACTTTCGACAAGCCGGTCTGCCGAGGCAAGGGCCGCGCCAGCGCATTCCAAAAGGTTGGACGGGGCGGCGGGCTTGCCGGGGGAAGGGTTAGCCATGATCAGATCCAATGTTCTCCTTCGCAGAAAAGCATGCTCGCTGCGAGGGCCTCTGTTGCAACCGAAGAAAGCGGCCGGGCGAAGCCACCGCCGTTTAGGCTTCCACGACGTCTTCGAACGTGCGCAGCCCCGGACGTTTTGCCTGAACCAGAACGGCCATATTGCCGGGCTTGTGCTGGTTTTTCCACATTTTGGTGTGGGCACGGGAAATGTCGTCCCAGGCAAAAACCTCGGACATGCAGGGGTCGATACGCCGTTCGATCACCAGCCGGTTTGCCTGGCTGGCCTGTTTCAGATGCGCAAAATGGCTTCCCTGTATGCGTTTTTGACGCATCCACACGAAACGCGCATCGAAGGTCAAATTGAAGCCGGTTGTGCCCGCGCAGAAAACGACCATGCCGCCCCGCTTCACGATAAAGCAGGAAACGGGAAAAGTTTGTTCGCCGGGGTGCTCGAAGACGAAATCGACGTCCACGCCTTTGCCCGTAATGTCCCAGATGGCGCGTCCAAACTGGCGGCATTTTTTTATGTAGGCGCCATAGGGTTCTGCGTCATCGACGTCCGGAAGCGGGCCCCAACAGTCGAAATCTTTTCGATTGATGACACCTTTGGCGCCAAGAGATTTTACAAAATCGATCTTGTCGTTTTCGGAAACGACGCCGATGGCGTTGGCGCCTGCTGTCGCAATCAGCTGAACGGCCATGGACCCAAGGCCGCCGGAAGCGCCCCAAACCAAAACGTTGTGACCGGGACGCAGAATATGTGGGCGATGGCCAAACAGCATGCGATAGGCCGTCGCCAGGGTCAGCGTATAACAACCGCTCTCTTCCCAGGTCAGATGCTTTGGCCGCGGCATCAATTGCCGCGCCTGCACCCGTGCGAATTGTGCAAAAGAACCGTCCGGCGTTTCGTAGCCCCAGATTCGCTGGGACGCGGAAAGCATCGGATCGCCGCCATTGCATTCCTCGTCGTCGCCGTCATCCTGGTTGCAATGGATCACGACTTCGTCGCCAACCTTCCAATTCGTTACCTTGTTGCCGACGGCCCAGACGATGCCGGACGCATCCGAACCGGCGACGTGAAAATCTGCTTTGTGGATATCGAAAGGCGATACGGGCTTGCCAAGCGCTGCCCAGATGCCATTGAAATTAACGCCGGCGGCCATGACCTGAACCAGCACTTCGTGGGAATCGATTTCCGGCGTCGGCAAGACTTCGACTTGCATGGCTTTTTCCGGCTCGCCGTGGCGCTCGCGCCGAATGGCCCAGCCATACATGTTCTTCGGAACGTGGCCGAGAGGCGGAATGTCGCCAATCTCATAGAGGTCTTTTTTCGCCGCGTTGGCGTTTAACTCGATCACCTTCGCCGATTCGGTCATCGTCGCTTTTTCTCCATCCTGGGGGTGGGTGGGCCCATTTTCTCAAGCAAATACATCTAGCCCCGCCGGGAATTTTTTGCAATGCAAAATATATTAGTTTATTTCATAAGTTAGATAGTTTATGAAACAATAAGTCGTGTTTATGATTTGCGCTGAAAGATTAACAATGATTTTGTGACGAAACTACAAAACCCTTAGCATCTGCAACCATGAAAAAAACAGAAGAAAGATCGCCAAAGCAAGAGGCGGAAGCGGCCGCGGGGCCGGATCGGGACAAACCTTGGCTGTTTCGGACCTATTCCGGCCATAGTTCGGCGGCGGCTTCAAACGCGCTTTACCGGACCAATCTTGCCCGCGGCCAAACAGGCCTTTCCATCGCCTTCGATCTGCCGACGCAGACCGGTTACGATTCGGACCACGAGCTTGCGCGGGGCGAGGTTGGCAAGGTCGGCGTCCCGGTTTCTCATTTGGGCGACATGGAGACCCTCTTTGAGGGCATCCCCCTGGACCGCATGAACACCTCAATGACGATCAACGCGACGGCGCCCTTGCTGTTGGCGCTTTATATCGCCGCTGCCGAGAAACAGGGAATTGCCCGCGACGCGCTCAGCGGTACCGTTCAAAACGATCTGGTTAAGGAATATCTTTCGCGCGGCACCTACATTTTTCCGCCGGGTCCAAGCATTCGGCTTACGTCGGACGTGATCAGCTATACCTACCGGGAAATCCCGAAATGGAACCCGGTCAACGTTTGCTCCTACCACTTGCAGGAGGCAGGCGCGACGCCGGTGCAGGAGCTGGCCTTTGCGCTGGCGACCGCATGCGCGGTGTTGGATGCGGTGCGCGATTCCGGCCACGTGCCGGACGCGGATTTCCCCAAGGTCGTCGGGCGTATCAGTTTCTTCGTCAACGCTGGCATTCGCTTCGTTACCGAAATATGCAAGATGCGCGCATTCGTCGATCTCTGGGACGAAATTACGCGCGAACGTTATGGCATCGAGGATCCGAAGTTTCGGCGTTTTCGCTATGGCGTGCAGGTCAATTCGCTTGGCCTTACCGAGCAACAGCCCGAGAACAACGTCTACCGTATTCTTTTGGAAATGTTGGCGGTCGTTCTTTCAAAGGACGCGCGCGCCCGCGCCGTGCAATTGCCGGCCTGGAACGAGGCGTTGGGCTTGCCGCGGCCCTGGGATCAGCAATGGAGTTTGCGTCTCCAGCAGATCGTCGCATATGAGACGGATTTGCTGGAATATGGCGATATTTTTAACGGCTCTGCCGTCATCGACAAAAAAGTCGAGGAATTGAAAGCCGGCGCCCGCGCCGAATTTCGAAAGATCGAAGAAATCGGCGGCGTGCTTGCAGGCGTTGAGGCCGGTTACATGAAACAGCGCATGGTCGAATCGAACAACCAGCGGATTGCCGCCATCGAATCGGGCGAGCGCGCCGTCGTGGGCGTCAACCGGTATATGGAGACGGCCGAATCGCCCCTCATGGCGGGCCAGGACGGTGGCTATCTGACGCCGGACCCCAAGGCCGAAGAAGAACAAATCGCCCGCCTGAAGGCATGGCGCGCGGCGCGCGATGAAAAGGCCGCCGCGGCCGCGTTGGCGACGCTACGCCTTGCGGCGGAGCAGGGACAAAACGTCATGGAGCCCTCGATTGCCTGTGCCCATGCCGGCGTGACGACGGGAGAGTGGGGCGGCCTGCTGCGCGAGGTTTTTGGCGAATACCGTGCGCCGACGGGGGTGCAGGGGGTCGTTGGCGTCATTCGCAAGCAAGAAGAATTTCAAGTGACGCGCGCGCGGGTGGAAGCGGTTTCAGAAAAACTCGGCCAGCGGATCAAGTTCCTGGTCGGCAAGCCCGGCCTCGATGGTCATTCAAGCGGCGCGGAACAGCTGGCCCTTCGTGCGCGCGATGCCGGCATGGAGGTCCTCTACGAAGGCATTCGCCTGACGCCTGAGCAGATTGTCGTGGCGGCGGTCGAAGAGGGCGTGCACGTCATTGGCCTTTCCATTCTTTCCGGATCGCATCTGGCTTTGGTGGAAAGCGTTCTCGATCGGATGCGCAAGGAAGGAATCGCGGACATCCCGGTCGTCGTTGGCGGGATCATTCCGCCGGAAGACGCAAAGCAGTTGAAAGAGATGGGGGTTGCCCGCGTCTACACGCCGAAAGACTACGACTTCTCGGCGATCCTGGGCGACATCGCCGATCTGGTCGGCAAAGGCCTGCGCGCGGTGGCTTAAGCGCCGTCCTCGGGCGTTTCCGCAACCCAACCCGTCAAATAGACAATTTGAAACGTGGCCGGAAGGCGTCCGTCTGTAGTTTGGAAGCGGTCTTCGTAAATTTTTCCCATGCGACGAAAGGTTTCGCGCGGCGTAAAATTTTTCCGGCGGGCATGCAGGGCGTTCGTTTCGCCCATGCCCCGCAAATCGGTCAATAAATTTTGGCTGTCGGCATAGGTCACGGTAAGTGTGTCGCAATCGGCGACGGGCTCGATAAAGCCCGCGCGCTGCAGCAACTGGCCGGCGGCCCGAACTTCCGTAAAAGGCGAGATTCTTGGGCTGACGCCGTGGTTCCCCTCCGATTCCGCGACCAGAAAAGCTTGATAAAGTTCCTTCAAGCTTTCGCCGCCCAGCATGGCGCCTAAAAAAAGCCCCCCGGGTTTCAGGCTGCGGCGAATTTGAACGAGTGCGCCCGGCAAATCGTTTGTCCAATGCAGATCGAGGCAGCTAAGCACGAGATCGAAGCGCCCTTCGCCAAAGGGCAGCCGCTCTTCGTCCATGGCGAGAAAGGTGGCGCGGTCGTCTTGGGACGCCGCGCGCGCCACCATGGCTGGCGACAGGTCGCAGGCGGCCACCCGTTCCACGCCACGCCGTTCTTGGACCCGGCGTGTCAGGTGGCCGGTACGGCAGCCAAGGTCAAGAACGTCGGCGAAGGCGCGCCGCACGTCGTCAAGCCGGTCGAGAAGCCGCTCCGAAATTTCGCGAAACAGAAAATCATGCGCGTCGAAAGTCCGGGCTGCGCGATCCCGATGCTGACGAACCAGATCGCGGTCAAAGAGGTTCATTTCGCCGGACATAACAACGTTATGGCATGCCTGCCCATTCCGAAAAAGGGAAAGCCCTTGGCGTTACAGGAAGAGGGCGTGGCGGGGAACGATTGACAAGCCTTTCCCCGGCGATCAGATTTTCTTTCGATGGCCATTGTCGAACAAGGTTTCGACGTCCGCCGCTTCGGCGACCGGGTGCTCGATCTTTTCCTGCCGCCACAGTGCCTGGCCTGTCGGGCAACGATCGATCGGCAGGGCGCCCTTTGCGCGGTCTGTTGGGAAACCGTCGATTTCCTCGCATCGCCCTGTTGCGGCGTTTGCGGGCATCCTTTCGAATTCGACGCCGGCGAGGGAGCCCTTTGTGCAGCCTGCCTCGATCGCCGGCCGGCCTATGGCCGCGCCCGTGCCGTGTTGCGTTACGCGCCGCCGGCGCGGGACCTTGTGCTCGGCTTCAAATATGGCGATCAAACTTATGCGGCGCCGGCCTTTGGCCGCTGGCTTGCCCGCGCCGGACGGGAATTGCTTGCAGAGGCGGATGTGCTTGTGCCGGTGCCCTTGCATTGGACGCGTCTTTTCCAACGGCGTTTCAATCAGTCGATTTTGATTGCCCGCGCGCTTGCCCGCGAAAGTGGCCTTCCGATGGCCGCCGATTTGCTGGTGCGTTTGCGGCGCACGCCGCCCCAGGGCCGGCTCAGCCCGGCTGCCCGCCGCCGCAACGTGCAGGGCGCCTTCGCCGTGCGTTCCGGCCGCGAGGAAAGCGTAGCGGGGCGAAAAGTGCTTTTAATCGACGATGTCATGACCACCGGGGCGACGATCGAGGCCTGCGCGGAAGCCCTGTTTGAGGCGGGTGCCGCCGGGGTCGATGTGCTTACCCTTGCCCGCGTGGTCCGGTAGTGGGGCCCAGGATGGAGATCGCTTCATGACGAAGCCTTTTGTCGTCGCCTGCGTTCAGACGAACGCCGGTCCGGAAATTGCGCCAAACCTTGCCGCCGTCTCGGCCTTTGTTCGACAGGCGAGGGGAGAGGGGGCGGATTTTATTTTGCTTCCGGAAAACGTCGCCACGATGGAATCGGGGCGAAAGGCCATTCTTGCAAAGGCAGCACCGGAGGCGGCGCATCCGGCCCTTTCCCATTTTCGTGCTCTGGCGAAGGAGACAGGGGCTTGGCTGCTGGTCGGGTCGCTCACCATACGTCTGGGCGAAGCCGAAGCGGCGAACCGATCCTTTCTCCTCGATGCCGAAGGCGAAATCGTTGCGCGTTATGACAAGATCCACATGTTCGATGTCGATCTGGAGAACGGCGAATCCTATAAGGAATCGAAGATTTACCGTTCCGGCGATCGGGCCGTGCTGGCAAACACGCCTTGGGGCGGGGTTGGACTGACGATCTGCTACGATTTGCGCTTTCCCTATCTTTACCGGGCGCTTGCCAAAGCCGGGGCAAATTATCTTACGGTGCCGGCCGCCTTTACCCGCACGACGGGCAAGGCCCATTGGCACATCTTGCTTCGCGCCCGGGCGATCGAAACCGGAGCCTATGTGTTCGCGCCCGCCCAATGCGGTACCCACGCGGGAGATCGCCAAACCTTCGGCCATTCCTTGATCGTGGATCCTTGGGGGAAGGTGCTGGCCGATGGCGGCGCGCAAGCGGGGTTTGTGCTGGCCGAGATCGATCCCGGGGAAGTCGCCGCGGCGCGGCAAAAAATTCCGTCGCTCCAGCATGACCGGGATTTTGCGTTTGGGCAGCCGTCTTCCGCTTAATGCCAGGGATTTGGGTTCTTGATCGCAACGATGCGCTGAAGAACGGCCGGGTCTGGTTCGCCGCGTTCCGTTTGCTCATAAGCGAGGACGTAAAGCGGACCGGCAAAGACGTGCAAAAGCTCGCCATCCTCTAGCAGGTAGTCCGGATTTTTTGGATGGCCGAAACGCGCATTGCCATGGGCAAAGGTTTCGTAAATCAGTACGCCATTGTCCTCCAGGGCATCGATAAGGTTTTGGAACAAAGGGCGGTGCAAATAATTCGTCACGACAATCCCGGCAAAACGGCGTTCCGAAAAGGGCCAGGCTTGCCCGGCCTCAAGATCCGCCTCGATCGCTTCGATTTTGGGGTGGTCGCGAAGTTCCGCCATGGGCTCGATCTCCCGGTCGATGGCGACGACCGGATGCCCCACTTCCAGGAAAAACCGGCTATGGCGTCCGCTTCCGCATGCCAAATCGAGAACCTCGCCGCCTTTGCGGATGCGATGTGCGTGGTGGGCGACCCACGGGGAAGGCGCCTGCATTTTGTTTCCATGCATCATGCGGCGTGGTTTTCCGATGGCGGCTTCGTCACGAAGGCAAACTCTCTCGCGTGGCGAAGGCCAAATAGTTGACGTCCATATGACGGCTTAAACGCCACGCATCCTGCAAGGGATCGTAGCGGATGCCGCTGAGATCTTGAAGCGCGATGCCATGTGGCCGCAAATAATCCGCGACTTCGGATGGCTGTAGAAATTTTTGCCAATGGTGGGTGCCTCTTGGCAGCCATCGCAGGACATATTCGGCGCCAACGATGGCAAGGAGATAGGCTTTGATGGTTCGGTTCAGGGTCGCGACCACCATCGCGCCATCGGGTTTTACCAGGGCCGCGCAACTTTTAAGAAAGCCGGCCGGGTTGGCGACGTGCTCAACCACCTCCATGTTGAGCACGGCATCGAAGCTTTGTCCTTCCGCTTCCAGCTCTTCGGCCGTTGCAACGCGATAGTGAATGGGAAGCCCCATCCGTTCAGCGTGCTGTTGGGCAATTTCAATATTGCGTTCGCCAAAATCAATCCCGGTTACGCTGGCACCAAGACGCGCGAGCGGTTCGCTCAAAAGCCCGCCGCCGCAGCCGATGTCAAGCACGGACAGGCCCTGAAAGGGGCGCGGCTGCAGTGGATCGCGTCCGAAATGGCTGGCCAAATGGTCGCGGATAAAGCCCAGGCGAACGGGGTTGATTTGATGAAGGGGCCGGAATTTCCCCTTCGGGTCCCACCAGGCGTCCGCCATGGCTTCGAAATTGGCGACCTCCTGGGGATCGACGCTGCTTGGTTCCTCGGATTCGACGAAATGGCTCACCGATGCGTGTCCTTTGCGTTTTGCCCATTTGTGGCCCGGTTATCCCTAGGGCCCGCAGCGGGGCAGGCTTGTGCCCATGGGGGCTTAAGGGTATGAATAGCCCCCGATTTCGGTAACTTACTGGATCAGGAAGGGTCCCGAAAGGCTGGAAACCGG
>JAJFGH010000144.1 GCA_021776275.1 Alphaproteobacteria bacterium
ACTTGAACGCCACGAAGAACGCGTCCGCGACGACGCCGGCGCCAAGAATCGCCGCCAGCAAAATATCGCGGACAAACCCAAGCATCCGGCTTGTCAGCGTGTAGCCACCCACGGTGGCAATCGAACGAAGAAGTGCCATAGCCTTGATAACTATCGAATTTTTTAGCCGCTTGGAAGGCGAAGCGGTCGAACCCCTATTCGCCGGCCGCCCTCGCCATCTCACCCCGGTTTTCCCACCCTTCGATGGCCGCGCGCACCTCTTCCTGGATGGCTTCGAGTTTTTTCCCATGCACGATTTTCATTCCAAAGATGTCCTTCACATAGAAGACATCGACGGCGCGCTCGCCATAGGTGGTGACGTGGGCGCTTGCGATCTGCAGGCTTAAACTGCTCAACGCCCGCGTGACATCGTAAAGAAACCCCGGACGGTCGCGGCCATTGACTTCGATGACCGTAAAATTCTGGCTGGCATTGTTGTCGATCAACACCCGTGGCGCCACCTCGAACACGCGCGTCCGGCTTGGAAGGCCCGTCCGGCGCGCCAATTCCTGCATCGGTAGAATGTCGCCCGCAAGCGTTTGCTGGATGTGCGTCAGAAGATGTTTCTCCAAACCAGGCTTTTCGAACGGCTTGCCGTTTGCGTCCTGCAGCCAAAACGTATCGAGCGCCATGCCGTTCTTCATCGTAAAAATCTTGGCGTCGACAATGTTCGCGCCAACCAATGAAAAGGCGCCGGCAAGTCTGGAAAAAAGTCCGGGATGGTCGATTGCGTAGATTGTTATTTCCGTTACGTCGCGCACCTTGTCCACATGGGCCTGCAAGGTAAGCGGTTTTTTTGCGCCGTCCGCGCCCTGCATGAGTTCAGCCTGGCGTGCCAGCATCTTTGCCGGATAGGCCAGCCAATAGGCCGCCGTGCCGCGTTCGGTAAAGCGGGCGAAGGCGGCGTCCGTCCAATCCGGCAGGTGCGCCCGAAGGTCCTGCAAGGCGGTGGCGGCGCGGGCCTCGGGCATTTGCGTCATCAACCCGCCCGACATGACTTCCTCGGCGCGGAGATAAAGCGCCCGCAGAAGCGATGCCTTCCACGCGTTCCAGACGTTCGGGCCGACGGCGCGAATGTCGGAAACGGTCAGCAGCAAAAGCAGCCGAAGGCGTTCCGGCGATTGCACAATTTCGACGAAAGCCTGGATAGCCTCTGGGTCGTTCGTGTCGCGCTGAAAGGCGGCCGTGCTCATCACGAGATGGTGGCGCACCAGCCAAACGACGTTTTCCGTTTCCTCGTCCGAAAGGCGCAGGCGGCGGCAAACACGAGCAGCAATTTTGGCGCCGACGACCGAGTGGTCGCCGGGCCGCCCTTTTGCGATGTCGTGCAGCAGAACGGCGAGGTAAAGCACGCGCCGCGAAAGCACCTTGTGCACGATCTCGGAAGAAAGCGGCATTGCCTCTTTGAAGCGCCCCTGTTCGACCCCATGCAGCGTGGCGATCGCAAAGATCGAATGCTCGTCCACCGTATGCACGTGATACATGTTGTATTGCATTTGGGCGACGATCCGGCCGAATTCCGGGAGAAACCGCCCAAGCACGCCGGCCTCGTTCATGCGCCGGAGCGCGCGCGCCGGATCCTTCTTCGAAGTAAGCATGTCAAGAAACAACTGCGTCGCCTCGCGGTCCTGCCGCAGATGGCGATCGATGCGGTGCAGGTTTTGCGTGACCAGCCGAAGCGCGTAAGGGTGCACGTCCAGTTCGTTTTCCTGGGCAACGCGAAAGAGTTTTAGAAGGCTTAGCGGGTCCGCTTCGAAGGCGCCGGTATCTTCCACGTTGAGACGGTTTTTTTCCGCGAGGAACCCGCCGATGCGCGACGTCGAACGCCACGGCAAACGAAAACGGGACGGGCGCTTCTGCTGCGTCTCCAGACAGGCGCAGAAGATTCGCGTCAAATCGCCGACGTCTTTGGCAACGAGAAAATAGCGTTTCATGAAGCGTTCGACGCCACGCACATGGTCGCGATCCGTATAGCCCATGCGGCGGCTGATCTCGGGCTGCATGTCAAACGTCAGCCGTTCTTCCCCCCGCCCCGCCAGGTAATGCAGGTGGTAGCGCACGTTCCATAAAAAGCGAAGCGCATGATCGAAGCGCGCGGCCTCCGGACCTGTCAGCACGCCAAGCAGGACCAGGGCATTGGGATCGTCGACCTGGTAAACGGCCTTGGCAATCCAGAAAAGCGTGTGCAAATCGCGAAGGCCGCCCTTGCCGTCCTTAATGTTCGGCTCCAGCACGTAACGCGAATCGCCCATGCGCATATGCCGCGCGTCGCGCTCGGCCAGTTTTGCCTCAACAAATTCCGTCGCCGTCGCCACCACCACGTCGCGGAAAAAGCGCATGCGCATGCGCTGGAAAAGCGCTTCGTTGCCGGCAAGAAAACGCGATTCCAAAAGCGCCGTGCGAACGGTCGTGTCCGCCTTTGCCTGACGAATGCATTCGTCAATGGAGCGGACCGAATGGCCCACCTTCAAGCCAAGGTCCCACAGGATGTACAGCAGATATTCGATGACCTGCTCGCCATGGGGCGTTTGCTTGTAAGGAAGGATGAACAGGAGATCGAGATCCGAATAGGGCGCAAGCTCACCGCGCCCATAGCCACCGACGGCGACGACGGCCAAATGTTCCGCCGCGGTTGGGTTGGAAACCCGAAAAAGGCGGTCCGTCACGAAATGGTGCAAGACCTGCAGCAACCCATCGAAAGAGAGGCTTTTCGCCTGGGCCACGTCGAAGCCGTTTTCGCCGGCCTCGAAACGCGCCTGCAATTCCGCCCGCATGGCCGCAAGGGCAAGGCGCGATTCGTCCAGCACGCCCAGGCGCAGCTTCTCCGGATCCGCCGCCTCCTGGTAGAGCGCCTCCAGCGCCGCCGCCAGGGCGTCCGGCTTGAACGCCGTTTCGATCGTTTTTTCCATTCCTTCGAGCCTTTAAGGGTAGAAGCGCCTGCAGCATAGGCGAAATCGGCAAAAAACGCCCTATTCGTCAAGGGCGGCCTTCAGCCGGTAGAGCCATTCAAGGGCTTCGCGCGGCGTCAATTCGTCGGGACGGCTTTCCCGAAGCAGCGCTTCCACGGCCGATGCCTTCACGGGCGCGGGCGCGGGCGCCTCGCGGAAAAGTGGCAAATCGTCCGCCAGGCGCGAGGCCGTGCTTTTGCCTTCCTCCGCTTCCAGGGTTTCCAGAATTTCTTCGGCGCGGCGGACAACCGCCTCCGGCAGGCCCGCCAGCCGCCCCACATGCACCCCATAAGAACGGTCGGCGGCGCCTTCCGTCACCTCGTGGAGAAAGATCACCTCGTCCTGCCACTCTTTAATCCGCATCGTATGGCAGGAAAGGTTTTCCAGTTTTGCCGCCAGCGCGGTGAGCTCGTGGTAATGGGTGGCGAACAACGCCCGCGCCCGGTTCACGTCGTGCAGATGTTCGATGGTTGCCCAGGCGATCGACAGCCCGTCGAAGGTGGCCGTGCCGCGGCCGATTTCGTCGAGAATGACCAGCGCCCGCGGCCCCGCCTGGTTCAGGATCGCCGCCGTCTCGACCATCTCGACCATGAAGGTCGACCGCCCGCGCGCCAAATCGTCGGCGGCGCCGACCCGGCTGAACAATTGATTGACCACGCCGATGCGCGCCGCCCCTGCCGGAACGAAGGCGCCCATCTGCGCAAGAATGACGATCAGGGCGTTTTGGCGAAGAAAGGTGCTTTTGCCCGCCATGTTCGGTCCGGTCACCAGCCACAGCCTTTGCCCTTCGCCAAGGTCGCAGGCGTTCGCCACGAAACCGCCTTCGTGGTCGCGCTCCAACGCCTGTTCGACGATCGGATGGCGCCCGCCTTCGATGCGAAAGGCGAGCCCTTCCTCCACTTCCGGGCAGACATGGCGGCGTTGAACGGCAAGCTCGCCCAGGGCGGAAGCGACGTCGATCTCGGCCAGGGCCGTGGCCGTTTCGGCAATGGCCTCGGCGCGCGCCTTCACCTGATCGACGAGCGCGTCAAAAAGGGCGCCCTCCAACGCCAGCGCCCGGTCGGCGGCCTGGCGGATACGGTTTTCCAATTCGGAAAGCTCGACCGTGGTGAAGCGCGCCGCGTTGGCCATGGTCTGACGATGCAGAAAGCCGCTTTCCGGCAGCAGCAGTTTTTCCCCATGGGCAGACGGCACTTCGATGAAATAGCCGAGGATGTTGTTGTGTCGGATCTTTAAACGCGCAATGCCGGTTTTTTTCACATAGTCGTTCTGCAATTGGGCGATGCGGCGATGCCCCTCGTCGCGAAGGGCGACGGTCTCGTCCAGATCGGGGGAATAGCCCGGCGCAATAAACCCCCCCTCCCGCACGAAAGGCGGCAGATCGGCGCGCAGCGCGCGCGCCAGGCTGTCCACCAGATCGCCATGGCTGCCAAGGGCCGCCACCTGATCCGCCAGCCCATCGGGAAGGGGGAGCAACGCCCCCTGGGCAAGGGTTTCGCGCAGCGGTTCGGTCAAGGCCAGCCCATCGCGCACGCCCGCCAAATCCCTTGGCCCCCCGCGCCCGAGGGTCAGACGCGAGAGCGCGCGCTCCAGATCCGGCGAGCCGCGCAAGCTTTGCCGCAACGCGTCGCAGCGCCCGCGGTCCTCGAAAAAAAACGCGACCATGTCGTGGCGGCGGCGGATGGCCGCAACGTCGGTCAGCGGCGCGGCCAGCCGCGCCCCCAGCAACCGCGCGCCGGCGGCGGTCACCGTCCGGTCGATCGCATCCAGCAGCGAACCCTTGCGGCCGCCCATCTGGCTTCGGGTCAATTCTAGATTGCGCCGCGTCGCCGCGTCGATCTCGAGCACGGCGTCGGGCCGCAGGCGGCGCGGCGGCGAAAGCCTCGGCAGGTGCCCTTTTTGCGTCAGCTCCACATAGTCGATCAGCGCCCCGCAGACGGCCAGTTCGGCGCGCGGAAATTGCCCGAACCCCTCCAGGGTCTCGACGCCAAAGATGTGTTCGAGCCGGCGTTTCGCAGCCCCGCTGTCGAAGCGCGCCGAGGCCAGCGGCGAAAGCACGGCCCGGGCATCTTTCAGGGCGTCGCGAATTTCGGGCCGCTCGAAAAGCCGGTCGGAAAGCAGCATCTCGCCGGGATCGACACGCGCCAAAACGGCGGCCAGCGCGCCCAAGGCCAAACTCTGCACGTGAAAATCGCCGGTCGACATGTCGAGCCAGGCGATGGCGAACGCCCCCTCCGCTTCCGCCAGGGCGGCAAGAAAATTGTGATTGCGGGCATCCAGCAGGGTTTCTTCCGTCAACGTGCCCTGGGTCACCAGCCGGATGACGTCGCGGCGGACAAGCGCCTTGCCGCCGCGCTTCCTGGCCTCCGCCGGGTCCTCGACCTGCTCGCAGACGGCCACCTTGAACCCTTTTCGGATCAGCTTGGAAAGATAGGAATCCGCCGCATGCACGGGCACGCCGCACATAGGAATGTCTGCGCCCTCATGCTTGCCCCGTTTCGTCAGCGTGATGTCGAGCGCCGCCGACGCCTGGACGGCGTCCTCGAAGAAAAGCTCGTAAAAATCGCCCATCCGATAGAACAGGAGATAATCCGGATGGGCCTCTTTGAGCGTTAGATATTGCGCCATCATGGGCGTCGCGGTGGCGGATTTTGATGGGCGCATCGATCGCGGCAAGCCTTCTCTCTTCCTGGTCGCGGGTTTTCCGGCAGTCGGCCCGAAACCCGCATCCCGAAACCTGCCTGGGCATGCTTGCCGGCGCTTTCCGGGGAAGGGCAAATGTAACACAGGCCCTCTAAAAAGGGGCCACGCCACCGGTTGGCTTTGACGCAACCCCTTCGGATCCCTACGATCACGGGAAAATTCCCCGTCGAGCCGTTGACGAAACCGGCGGAGAACGCAGAGGATCGCTGGATCAAGGATGACCGACGACGCAAACAAAGTAACCGACCAAGAAGCGCTGCTGTTTCACGCTTCGGGCCGGCCCGGCAAACTCGAAATTACGCCGACGAAGCCGCTGACGACCCAGCGGGATCTTTCGCTCGCCTATTCGCCCGGCGTCGCCGTGCCCTGCGAGCGAATCGCCGAGGACCCCTCCCTCGTCTATGACTATACGGCGAAGGGAAATCTGGTTGCGGTCATCTCCAACGGCACCGCCGTTCTCGGCCTTGGCAATCTCGGCGCCGCCGCATCGAAGCCCGTCATGGAAGGCAAGGCCGTTCTTTTCAAACGCTTCGCCGACGTCGACAGCATCGATCTGGAAGTCGACACCCAGGACGTAGATGAATTTGTAAACAGCGTCCGTTTTCTCGGCGCCAGTTTCGGCGGCATCAATCTCGAAGACATCCGCGCGCCCGAATGTTTCATCATCGAACAGCGCCTTCGCGAAGCGATGGACATTCCCGTCTTCCACGACGACCAGCACGGCACGGCGATCATTGCCGCGGCGGGCCTTTTGAACGCGCTGAATTTGACGGGAAAGCGCATCGAAGACATTCGCATGGTCGTCAACGGCGCCGGCGCCGCGGGGATTGCCTGCCTCGAACTGGTAAAAGCGATGGGCGCCACGCCGAACAACATCCTCCTTTGCGACACCAAAGGCGTAATTTATCACGGCCGCGAAGCGGGCATGAACCAGTGGAAATCGGCCCATGCCGCAAAAACGGATGCGCGCAGCCTGGCGCAAGCCATGGAAGGCGCCGACGTCTTCTTCGGCCTTTCCGTCAAGGGAGCCGTCGATAGCACCATGGTCGCCAAGATGGCCGATCAGCCCATTCTTTTCGTCATGGCAAATCCGGACCCGGAAATTTTGCCGGAAGAAGTGCAGGCCGTGCGCGACGATGCGATCATCGCCACCGGGCGTTCGGATTACCCGAACCAGGTGAACAACGTTCTGGGCTTTCCCTACATCTTCCGTGGCGCGCTCGACGTGCGCGCCTCCACCATCAACGACGAAATGAAAATCGCCGCCGCCCGCGCCCTGGCCGACCTTGCCCGCGAGGACGTGCCCGACGAAGTGGCGGCGGCCTACGCCGGAAAGCGGCTGCAATACGGGCCCGAATACATCATCCCCGCCCCCTTCGACCCCCGGCTGATCTCCGCCATTCCGGCCGCCGTCGCCGAGGCGGCCATGGCCTCCGGCGTCGCGCGCAAGCCGATTGTCGACATGAACCAGTACCGCCTGGAACTTTCCACCCGGCTCGATTCGACGGCGGCGAGCCTGCAGCGCATTTTCGAGCGCGTTCGCCACAACCCGCGCCGCGTGGTGTTTGCCGAAGGCGAAGAAGAAAAAGTTATCCGCGCGGCGATTGCCTTTCGCAACGCCGGCTACGGCACGCCCATCCTCATCGGCCGCGACCACCTGATCGCCGAAGCGACGGAACGCCTCGGCCTCGGCAACGCCGATTCGCTGGAGATTCACAACGCGCGCCTGAGCAAAAACAACCAGCGCTATACGGAACATGTCTACGAACGCCTGCAACGAAAGGGCGCGCTTTACCGCGACTGCCAACGCATGGTCAATCAGGACCGCAACGTCTTCGCCGCCTGCATGGTGGCGCTCGGCGATGCGGATGCCATGGTCACCGGACTAACGCGCAGCTACGCCGTCTCCTATAAGGAAATCAACCGCGTGCTGGACTCCGATCCGAGCACACAGGTCTTTGGCCTTTCCGTCGTCGTCGCGCCGCGCCGCACCGTTTTTCTTGCCGATACCACCGTGCATGAAAATCCGACGCCGGAAATTCTGGCGGACATCGCTGTCCAGGCGGCGGAAAACGCACGCCTTTGGGGCCACGAGCCGCGCGTCGCCTTGATCTCCTTTATGAATTACGGAAGCCGGAAGACACCGGCCGCCGAGCGCGTACGCGAAACCATGCGTCTGCTGGATCAGCGCAACGTCGATTTCGAATACGATGGCGAGATGACGCCGGACGTGGCGCTCAACCCGGAAATCCGGAAATTCTATCCGTTCTGCCGGCTTTCCGATTCGGCGAACGTATTGGTGATGCCGGATCTGGCCAGCGCCAACATCGCCTCAAAGCTGGTGCAGGAACTTAGCGATGTGACCGTCATCGGCCCGCTTCTGACCGGGCTTTCAAAGCCGGCGCAGATTGCCCATATGGGTGCAACGGTTTCCAACATCGTCAATTTGGCGGCGCTCGCCGCCCACGCCGCCGAATAGGCACGGCCGCCTCGCACCCAACGCGAAAAGAGACCCGATATGGCCCAACGCCTTCCGCCGCGAACCGTTCCGAAGCGCTGGTTCCTGTTTTGGACGGTCGCCGTCGCACCCAGCGCGGGCGTGTTGGTGCTGCTTTTTCTATTCGGCAAACTGGCGCTTTGGCCGGCCATCCTTGGCGGCGCCCTCGCCGCCGCCGCGCTGGCCTTTATCATCCGCGACTATCTGGGCGATTTCGATGCCGTCATCGCCTATATCG
>JAJFGH010000145.1 GCA_021776275.1 Alphaproteobacteria bacterium
CCCGGAAAGCCCTGATGGTTGCCGTTGAGGGATGCGCCAAGGGGGCTGCGCTGTCAACCGTTGCGGGCGGGTTGCAGGCAGGCCTGAAACGCCGCCGCGTTCGCGGCCATCATGCGGAAATAAAGGTCCGGGCCTGGTTTCAGGCCGCTTCCCAAGGGGTCCAGCTCCGCGATGGCAAGGCCGGAGCCCTCCCGAAGGCGGGCCAGGATGGGGGCTGGAAATTGCGGTTCGCGGAAAAGACAGCGAAACGCGTTTTCGGCGATTTTTTTGCGCAGCGCCAGAATCCGGCGTGGCCCGGCTTTGCGCTCCGGGTCGATGGCGACGGCCTCTGACGGGCCGAGACCGAAATGGGCCTCGAAATAGGCAAAGGAATCGTGAAAAACGAGATAGGGAAGGCCGGCAAGGGGCGCGAGCCTGGCCGCCATGTCCCGATCGAGGGCGCGTAGCCGCGCGAGGGTCCGATCCCGATTTTGGCGGTATATGGATGCGCGTTCCGGGTCCAGGCGGCCAAGCTGCTCGGCGATGATTTCGACGGCCCGGATCGCATTTTCCGGATCGAGCCAGAAATGAGGGTCGGTTCCGAGCTTTTCCTGGCCCGCTTTTTTCTGAAGCGCGGTTTTGCTGCCCTGGCCATGGGGGTGTCCGGCTGCCAGGCGGCGGATGCCAGGGGCGTGCAGAAGAGCGGTGGCCTGGGCCTTTTTTCCAAGCCGCGCCAGGGCTGTTTCCAGGAACCCTTCCAGTTCCGGCCCGACCCAAAAAACGAGATCGGCCGCCGCCAGATGCCGGGCGGTCGAAGGGCGAAGCGCCGTGCGATGGGGGGACGCCCCTCCGGGAACAAGCAGAGTCGGTGTGCCAACGCCCACCATGATGGCGGCGGCGAGGGAGTGGATCGGCGGAATGCTGACGGCTACCTCCGGCGACTGCGCCGTGGGTTGCGCCAAGACCGGGGCGGCGAGGGCGGCGACCAAAAGCCCGATGGCAAGAACTTGTCTTAAATCCATGAAAAATCTGCCGTGTTGAACATTTTCCTTTCGGCGTCGATTTTGGAAAGGCTTTTTTTACCTTACCGCTTGCACTAGCAATGTTATATTATTATAAGGCTGTATTGCCTGTAAATCTGGTATTTTTTTATTTTCGCCATTGTTCAGGCTAGGCCCATGGAAACCGAGCCCAATCTTGTCGCCACCGTTGTTCCGCCGCCGGGCGAGGGGCACGATCACGGCCGTTGCCGGGAAGGGGCGCTGAAGGTGGCGGCCGAGCTTTGCCACCACCGCGGCGTCCGGTTTACGCCGCTTCGCCGCCGGGTTTTGGAGCTGATCTGGGAAAGCCATGTTCCTCTAGGGGCTTACGCCATTCTCGATCATCTCCAGGCAGCGGGAAAACGCGTCCGGCCACCGACCGTCTATCGCGCCCTGGACTTCCTGAAAGAACAAGGGCTTATCCATCGGATCGAGTCCCAAAACGCCTATCTCGGCTGCGCCGATCCTGGGCACCCCCATTCCAGCCAGCACCTGATCTGCCAGGGTTGCGGGAAGGTCACCGAGTTGGGCGACCGCGCGGTCGAGATGACCCTCGCCGCAGGCGCCAGGGGGAAGGATTTTCAACTGGCCGGCGCCGCCGTCGAGGCCCACGGGTTTTGCCACGATTGCCGCCAGGGGGCGGCGGATGCGGCAGGTTCCAGCCGTGGTGAGAGTGCCCCCGGCGAGAGCGCCGCGGGCGCCCCGGCAACCCATGTTCAGACCCCTACGTCCTCTGCGGCTACGTCCTCGGCGGCTACGTCCCGGTCCGCAACGTCCCCGGCATTGGCGGCGGCCCTCAAACAGGGGCCGACGTTGATCGCGGCAAAGGGGCTGGTGCTGCACCGGGGCGGCGTCCGGGTCCTCGATGGGGTCGATTTGGCCATCCATGCGGGCGAAATCGTGACGATTATCGGGCCGAACGGGTCCGGCAAGACGACCCTGGTCCGCACCCTTCTCGGCCTGGTGACCCCGGAAGCGGGCGACATCGAGAAGGCCGAAGGCCTGCGCATCGGCTATGTGCCCCAGGCCTTCGCGGTCGATCCGAATTTGCCTTTGACCGTTCGGCGGTTTTTGGCCATGGCGGGAAGGGGGCGGGCCGACATTCAGGACGCCCTTCGCGCCGTTGGCATGGACGGCGGCATGGACGGCGGCATTTTGGCCCATCCGATCCAGCACCTCTCCGGCGGCGAGCTTCGCCGCGTGTTGCTGGCCCGCGCCCTTCTTCGAAAGCCGGACGTGCTCATCCTCGACGAGCCGGTCCAGGGCGTCGATATCCGCGGCCAGTCCGAGCTTTACCGCCTGATCAATGCCGTTCGCTTTGAGCTGGGCTGCGCGGTGCTAATGATTTCCCACGATTTACGCCTGGTGATGGCGGCAACGGACGAGGTCATCTGCCTGAACCATCACGTCTGCTGCGCCGGCCATCCGGAGGCGGTCAGCCGGCACCCCGAATATCTCGCCCTCTTCGGCGAAAAAGCCGATGAGACAAGCTTCGCCGTCTACACCCATCACCACGATCACGTCCATGACGTGGCGGGCAATGCGGTTCCCGTTCCCGGACAGATCGACGAGCCGGAGGCTTAAGCCATGGATTCCCTGCTGCTCCACGCAATTTTGGCCGGCCTTGGCGTCGCCCTCGTTGCCGGGCCCATGGGCACCTTCGTCGTTTGGCGGCGGATGGCCTATTTCGGCGACACGATGGCCCATTCCGCCTTTCTCGGCGTGGCCCTCGGCTTTTTGCTGCATTTCGACGTCCTGATCGGCATTTTCGCGGTCGGCGTCGCCATCGCGCTGGCCCTTGCCTTTGCCGAACGCCAAAAGACGCTCGCCATGGATACGCTGCTGGGCCTTTTCGCCCATGGGGCGCTTGCCTTCGGGCTGGTGGGGCTCGCCTTCCTGGAGGGCCTGCGGGTCGATTTGATGGGCTATCTCTTCGGCGACATCCTCGCCGTCGGGCCGGCGGATCTTTTTTGGATTTACGGCTGCGGCCTGTTGGCCCTTGGCGGGCTCGTCTGGATCTGGCGGCCGCTGCTTTCCATGACGATCCATGAAGAACTTGCCCGCGTCGAAGGCGTGCCCGTGCGCCGGGTGCAGATCGCCTTCATGGTGCTGATCGCCCTCGTCATCGTTGTCGCGCTGAAAGTTGTCGGCATTTTGCTGATCACGTCGCTTTTGATCATTCCGGCGGCAACGGCCAGGCGTTTTGTTCGCAATCCCGAAGCGATGGCCGTTCTTAGCGCGTTTCTTGGCGCGCTGGCCGTCCTTGGCGGCGTTTGGGGCTCGTTCGTTTGGGACACGCCTTCCGGGCCTTCGATCGTCGTCGCCGCGTTCCTGATTTTTGCGGCCAGCCTGATTGTTCCGATGGGCGCTTTGGGTTATATGGCGGGGCGAAAGAAGAAACCGGTCGCCCATGCGCAATCTTAATCTTCGTAAATTTGGGAATGCCGGGTTTTTATGCCTGCTGCGGTAGGCGTGCCGGCGCTGACTCAGGAGGGGGATGCTCTTGCGTCTGAACCACCTGATTTTCTTGATCCCCTGATTGGGGAAGCGCCGATACCGGAAACGGATTTTCGTCTCGATCATCGCTATCGCAATCGGGCCATCGGTACGGAACACACTTTGCAATTGACAGTGGAATATGCGTTTGCCGACTGGGCAAGTTTCGAGTTGGGCCTGCCGGTTACCTATCTTGATCCTGACAATGGGCCAAGTGCTTCTAATTCCGGCGCGGTTGAAATCGAGTTGAAATTTCTGCCATTCGTTCTTCCCTCCAAAGGGGTTGCCTTTGGCGGCGGGCTGGAATTTGGGCTTCCCACCGGGGACGAAAGCAAGGCGATCGGCAGCAACCGTGAATGGGAGGTGGAACCCTTCCTGAATGCGGGCTGGATCTATCGCAACCTGCAAATGACTGCCCAACTCGGCTTTGGGATTCCAATGAACCAGTCGGAAGAAGAAGCCGGCGAGGTCGATCTCGAAATCGGTTTCAACCTCGCTTTTCTTTATCCACTCTCGCCGGAATTCGCGCCGCTTCTCGAATTCGATGGCCAGGGAGTCGCGAAAGGCACCGACAACAAAACGGTGATCAATGCCACTCTCGGTTTCATAAGCGCGCCTTTCGAAGCGGAAGATCTGAAACTCGGCTTCGGCATAAGCGCGCCGCTTGCCAGCGACGAGGATTTTGACGTCCAGACGATTTTCACGGTTTTCTACGAATTGTAGGGGCGGGGTCTAACGCGCGGCGTTGAGGCGCTTGAACCCTTGGTCGAGATCGCGGATCAGATCGTCCGGATCTTCAAGGCCGGCATGAATGCGGATCGCGGGCCCTTCGCGCCATGGCGTCGCCGTTCGTGATTTTTCCGGATGGATGGGCAGGATCAGGCTTTCATAACCGCCCCAGCTATAGCCAATGGCAAAAAGCTCCATGCCGTCGAGCATGGCGGCAACGGCTTTTTTCGACGCCTCCTTCAGAGAGAAAGAAAAGAGGCCGTTGGCGCCGGTGAAATCGCGCTTCCAGATTTCATGGCCCGGATCGCCGGCAAGGGCAGGGTAAAAAATACGATCGACTTCCGCGCGCCCTTGCAGCCAGTTGCAAAGGGTGTGGGCCGTTTTGGCGTGCCGTTCGAGCCGGACGCGAAGCGTGCGCAACCCGCGCAGGGCGAGGTAGCATTCTTCCGGGCCGGAGCAGGCGCCGAAATTCGCCGCCGTTTTCCGAACGGTCAAAAAATGCGGCTCGCGGGTGGTGATTACGCCCAGCATCGCATCCGCGTGGCCGACGATGTATTTCGTCGCCGCCTGGATCGAAACGTCGACGCCATGTTCGAACGGTTTGAAATAAAGCGGGGTCGCCCAGCTGTTGTCCAGAATCACCACTGCGCCCGCTTTGTGGGCGGCTTTCGCGATGGCGGGAATGTCCGGCACTTCGAAGGTGAGGGAGCCTGGGGATTCGGCGAAGACCGCCTTCGTGTTCGCCTGCAGTAAATCCTGGATGCCGGCGCCGATCGTGGGGTCGTAATAGGTGGTCTCGATGCCGAAGCGCTTTAACACCTGATTGCAGAAGCGCCGCGTCGGCTCATAGACGTTGTCGGCCACCAGCACATGGTCGCCCGCTTTCGCGAAGGCCAGCAGCGAGATGGCGATGGCGGCAACCCCCGAGGCCGTCGCGATGCTGCGGTCGCCCCCTTCAAGCTCCGCGATCGCCTGCTCAAGGGCGAAGGTCGTTGGCGTGCCGTGGCGGCCATAAAAGACGCCGTCAAAAGGATGGCTGTCGAAGGATTCAAGCACCGCCACCGTTGGAAAGGTAACGGTTGAGGCGCGATAGACCGGCGGATTGACGATCCCGAAATTTTCATCCGGATTTCGGCCGGCATTGACGATGCGGGTGTCTTCCTTCATCCGACTCGCTTGTAAAGAGTGCACGATGGCCGGTCAAGGCGGCCACTTCGGCCTTGGAGAACGCCCGGCTTTCCCGGATGATAGGGCCCGGATCGCTGGAAACCAAATCAAAGGGCCTTGCCATGCCACATGCCCATGCCGCCGTCCTTCTCGCCCTGATCGTGCTTGGCGTGCTTGCGGGCGGTGCGACCGGCTGGATCTGGGGCGAGGACATGCTCGCCATCGCCTGGCTGGGCGAGCTTTTCCTGAACGCGCTGAAGATGCTGATCATTCCCTTGATCGTCGCCGCCGTCATCAGCGGCGTCGCCTCTCTCGGCGACATTCGGAAACTGGGCCGCCTCGGCGGCATCACGGTCGGCTATTTCGTTGGTACGACGGCGGTGGCGGTGGCCATCGGGCTTCTCGTCGTCAATGTCATTCAGCCCGGCGTCGGCTTGGAGTTCGCGCCGCCGAGCGTGCCGGAGGCAATCGCGGCAAAAACCGAGATCGGCCTGACGGACATTCTGCTTTCCCTCGTTTCACCGAATTTGATTGCATCGGCCGCCGAAACGCAGCTTTTGCCGCTGATCCTCTTTTCCATCCTGCTTTCCGCCGCCTTGACGACGTTGGGCCCGGTCGGTGCGCACGTCATCGGGCTGTTCGACGGCTTGAACGAGGCGTTGATGAAGCTGGTTATCTGGCTGATGTATTTCGCGCCGGTGGGAATTTTTGCGCTGGTTGCCGCGCGCCTGGGAAAGGCCGGGGGCGGCGAGGCCTTTTTGGCCGAGGTGGCGGCCGTGGGGCTTCACGTCGTCACCGTGCTAAGCGGGCTGGCGCTTCATTTCGTTTTTCTGGCGGTGCTGCTGGTGCTCATAAGCGGCCGTGGCCTTGGCTATTTGCTGGGATTGCTGCGCGCCCTTCTTACCGCGTTCGGCACGGCCAGCTCGTCGGCGACGCTGCCGCTGACGATGGAATGCGCGCGCGAGCAGGCGGTGAACGAGAAGGCCGTCCGTTTCGTTCTGCCGCTCGGCAGCACGGTAAACATGAACGGCACCGCCCTTTACGAAGCGGCAGCGGCCATGTTCATTGCCCAGGCCTATGGCATTGATCTGGGGGTTGGGGCCCAGACCCTCGTTTTCGTGACCGCCACCCTGGCCGCGATCGGCGCCGCCGGCATTCCGGAGGCGGGTCTGG
This sequence comes from Alphaproteobacteria bacterium, assembly GCA_021776275.1. Lineage (GTDB taxonomy): Bacteria > Pseudomonadota > Alphaproteobacteria. The sequence goes on from JAJFGH010000145.1 coordinate 6,585, forward strand.
TCACGATGGTCATCGTGTTGACGGCCGTGGGCCTGCCGATCGAAGGCGTCGGGCTGTTGTTGGCCGTCGATTGGTTTCTGGACCGGTTTCGCACGGCCGTAAATGTCTGGGGGGATGCGGTGGGCGCGGCGGTCGTGCACCGCTTCTTGCCGAACGGCCCTTAAGTGGCGATGGGCAGGTCGTCCCGGCTTCCCCATTCCGACCAGGACCCGTCATAGACGGGAACGTGCTCAAGCCCCAGCAGATGGAGGCCAAGAGCCGCGACGCCGGCCGTGACGCCGGAGCCGCAGCTCGCCACGATGGGCCGCTTCAGATCGATCCCGGCAGCGTCGAATTTTTGCAGCAATTCATTGGCCGGCAGCAGGGTTTTTTCCTTCGGATCGAGAAGGTCCGGATAGGGGAGGTTGACGCTGCCGGGGATATGACCGGCGCGAAGGCCGGGCCGGGCCTCCGGCGCCTTTCCGTGGAAACGTTCGGCGCTTCGCGTATCCACGATCTGCTCGCGCCGGTTTTCGAGATTGGCCTGGATCTGCTCGACGCTGCGCACCAGCAAATTGTTGACCCGGGCCGTAAAATGGCGCGGATCCGGCGTGACGGGGGCGTCGTCAACGGGACGGTTCTCGGCGATCCATTTCGGCAGGCCGCCATCCAGGATGGCGACGTCCTCATGGCCGAAAACGCGGAACATCCACCAGACCCGGGCCGCGCTGACCAGACCGGCGGCGTCGTAAACGACGATGCGGCAGCCATCTCCCAGGCCCAGCCTGCTAACGCGGCTGGCGAATTTTTGCGGGGAGGGCAGCATGTTCGGGTAGGGGCTATCGGTATCGGCAATCTCGCCGGTATCGAAGAAGACGGCGCCGGGAATGTGCCGCTTTGAATATTCCTCCCGGGGGTCCAGGTTCTGGCCCGGAAACTGGTTGGTGCCGTCGACGATCCGGATGTCGGGCGCGGTAAGCTGCTTGGCCAGATCGGCCGTGCGGATCAAGCTGTTTGGATTGACGTAATTCATGAAGATATACCTTTAACCTACTGTATTCTTTATTACAACCAATCCGGTACCGGCAACTTTTTTTCGCGCAGGAATGCCGGATTGAACAGCTTGCTCTGGTAGCGCTCCCCACCATCCGTGATCAGGGTAACGATCCGATGTCCGGGGCCCAGTTTTTTTGCGATTTTCATCGCCGCCGCAACGTTGATGCCCGACGAGCCGCCGATCAGCAGGCCCTCCGATTTTAGGAGGTCGAAAATCAGGGGCAGGGCCTCCTCGTCGGTGACGCGGACCCAATCGTCAAGCGGGGCGTCTTTAAGGTTTTTCGTGATGCGCCCCTGGCCAATCCCTTCCGTGATCGAATTGCCCTCGGCCTTCAGCTCGCCATGATCGAAATAGTTGAAGAGGGCCGAGCCCATCGGGTCGGCAAGCACGATCCTTACCTCCGGATTGCGCTCTTTCAGGGCCATGCCGACCCCGGCGAGGGTGCCGCCCGTTCCGGTGGCGCAGGTAAAGGCATCGACCTTGCCGTCCGTTTGTTCCCAGATTTCAGCCCCGGTTGTCCGGCGATGGCCGTCGCGGTTGGCAATATTGTCGAATTGGTTGGCCCAGATGGCGCCGTTCGGCTCTTTTTCGGCCAGCTCCTTCGCCAGGCGTTCGGATGCCGGCACATAGTTTTCCGGGTTTGCGTAAGGCACGGCGGGCACAAGATGAATTTCGGCGCCGCACATCTTCAGCATGTCGATCTTTTCCCGGCTTTGGGTTTCCGGCATGACGATCACGGTGCGATAGCCGAGGGCATTGCCGACCAGCGCCAGCCCGATGCCTGTGTTGCCGGCCGTGCCCTCGACGATGACGCCGCCGGGCCGGAGAAGCCCATGTTTTTCGGCGTCCTCAACGATAAAAAGCGCCGTGCGGTCCTTGATCGAACCGCCGGGGTTGAGAAATTCCGCCTTTGCCAGAATGTCGCAGCCCGTCGCTTCCGACGGGCCTTTGAGGCGAAGGAGGGGGGTGTTGCCGATAAGGCCGAGAAGGCCGTCGCGAATGTCCATGATGCCTACGAATTTTCCCCTGAAGCGGCCTAACTTATCGGTCCGGTGCGCCCGAAATCAAGGCGCCGTCCCGGGCCTTCACCTTCCCGCCCAACGTTTGCGCAAATCCTCTACGATCAGCGACAGCCATTGCAGCGCGATCAGCGACATCGAAGTGTTGATGCGCCCCTTGTTCAGCCAATCCATGGCCTCG
>JAJFGH010000146.1 GCA_021776275.1 Alphaproteobacteria bacterium
CGATCCGAAATCCTTCGCGGACATTGCCCGGCAGCGATCCGATTGCCCGTCTGGAAAGGACGGCGGCCGCCTTGGGCAGGTGACGCGCGGCCAGACATTGCCCGAATTCGAGACGTTTCTGTTTGCGTTGGAGGAAGGACAGCTCTCACCGGTGCCCGTCAAGACCCGATATGGCATCCATGTGCTTCGACTCGATCGCAGGATCGCGGGCAAGACATTGCCATTCGATCTCGTGAAGGCCAAAATCGCCGCCTATTTGGAAGACGCAAGCTGGCGTCTTGCCGCCTCTCAATACATCAGAATTCTAGCCGGCCGGGCCGAAATCAAGGGGGTTGACCTGGCGGGCGCGGATAGTCCACTAGTGCAATGAACGCGATGCAAAGACACAAATGAGCAAACCTGTCGACACACCGCCGATGATCGCACCCATGCCACGGGACCTGCTCGGCGATCCGCTTGAATTCTTTGCGGCCGATCATTTGCGCCAACGCGCGGCCTTCGCCCTTATCGAACGACTGGCCACGGCGAGCGCGCTGGATCGGACGCTTGCCGCCCATGTGCTCGAATTTCTGGGGAAGGACATGGTCGCGCACGTGCTTGACGAAGAGGACGATCTCTTTCCATTGCTTCGCATGCGGTGCGAGGCGGAGGACGACATCGAGCACGTGCTCGGAGATCTTTCGGCAGAGCACGCGGCGGAAGAACGCGTCGCGGTGGACATCCGAACCGGCTTGGCTGAGGCGCTGGAGGCCGGTCGCCCGGTCGGCGATATCGAGGGTCTCGGGAAACGGATGCTTGCCTTTGTACATGCGGAGAGCCGGCATCTGGCGCTCGAGAACGGCATCGTCTTCCCCCTTGCACGGGCACGACTATCGGAGGACGACCTTCGCAATCTAAGCGCGCGCATGATTCAGCGCCGCAGTTCACAGTAAACAGGCGAAAGCGGATTAAAAATATGCGGCGTAGTTTGACAAGAAGGATATTTGCCTTGGCCGTGGGGACCGCGGTGCTTCTATCGATGGCGAGCGGTGCCGTCGCCGACGAAGAGGCCAAATCCGACGGAAATGGCGAGATCTTGGACGCGGTGACGAATGGCAAGCTCCTGCTCAACGTTCGTTACCGGTTTGAGCATGTCGATCAGGACGGCATTGCCAACGACGCGAACGCGCACACCATCCGAACGCGCCTAGGCTGGGAGACCTTGCCATATAAGGGGCTCGGCGCGTTGGTAGAGTTCGAAAACGTCACGCCGGTCGGACCTGAAAACTTCAACAGCACGACAAACAGGCGTACGGCCTATCCGGTCGTTGCCGATCCGGATGGCACCGAGGTTAATCGGTTGCAACTCACGTCGACCTGGATTCCGGATACGCCGGTCGTCGTTGGCCGCCAGGTTATGGTGCTGGATAACCATCGCTTTGTCGGCCACGTCGGATGGCGTCAGAATCAGCAGACGTTCGATGCGATCAAGCTGAACAACACGTCGTTAGATGGCTTCAACGTCACTTACGGCTATATCCTGCAGGCCAACAGGATTTTTGGCGAAGATTCGCCGGTGGGGACCTTTGATTCGGATAGCCACGTCCTGAACGTCAAATATTCGGGCTTTGGCTTTGGCAACATCACCGGCTATGCCTATCTGATCGATATCGACGACGATGCGCCCGCGCTGACGTCTCAGACATATGGGCTCCGATTTGCCGGCAAGCAGAAGCTCAACGAAAAGTGGGGCCTGTTGTATACGGCGGAATTCGCGCAACAGAGCGACTATGCGGATAACCCCGGCAATTATGACGTGAATTATTATCTGATTGAGCCAGGCATCCGCTACATGGGTCTGGCGGTCAAGTTCGGATACGAAGTATTGGAAGGCGACGGCGTAAATGCGTTTCAAACGCCCTTCGCGACGCTGCATAAATTTCAGGGCTGGGCCGACAAGTTTCTGACGACGCCTGCAAACGGCGTTGAGGACCTGTATGTTAGTGGCCAGTACGCCTTGAAAAATGTAGGCTATCTCAGCGGCACAAAGTTGCACGCCGTCTACCATGACTTCCAGGCGAACGACGACAGCCTGGATCATGGCAGCGAGCTCGATATAGCGATTTCGAAAGAGATCTACGATCACACGACCCTGACTTTAAAATATGCCGGCTATGACGCGGACAATCTTGCGACGGACACGACAAAATTTTGGCTATCGGTGACGTTCGGGCTGTAATGGCCGACCCTCACCATTGATCTTTCCTGCTGTATGGACCTGCTGCCCTAAAACGATGGCGTGTTTTGTGTATGTCTTGGGAAGCGAGGGAAAAGGCGGGTACCGCACCTATGTGGGCTGGACCACCAATCTGGAACGCCGCCTCCATGAGCATAATTCAGGTGCGGGCGCGCGTTCGACACGCGGGCGCAAATGGGCGCTTCTATATGCGGAGCGTTACCGCATGCGGGGGGAGGCGATGAGCCGGGAATGGCATCTTAAGAAGGATCGGCCGTTCAGGAAGCAATTGGCAGCGGTCTGACTCCAGACGAATTTAGAAGAGGTACCTGACCGCGATCGGGTAGCCCTTGTGTGCGGGCTGGGCGTAGTAGCTGGCGTGCAGCACCGTGCGGTTGTCAAGAAGCGCGATCTCGCCCACGCCTTCCGGCTCGCGCCAGCCCAGTTCGACCATCACTTCGCCGAATAGTGGGCCGATGTTTTGTTCTTCTTCGAACAGCTGGTAGAGCAGCTTCAATTTGTGTTCGCCGTGACCCTCCTTGACCGCCTGGAGATAAGCGGCGGCGTTGGCCAGGATCAACGTCGAGGAGCTGCGCGGCTGGCGCTGCACCGGATCGAAAGGGTCACGCCAGAACAGCGAGATGCGGTCGTCCTGGGTGTCGCCGCGGTCGATATGGAAGCTTAAAGAAGGGAACACGTTGCGCTGGGCATCTGTGCGCGCGCGGTCGGGAAGGTAGGCGTTGCGGAGCGTCAATGGCCCGAAGCGACGGAGCAGCATGCGCAGGCCCTCGTTCAGATGCCGCGCGTCGTCGTGGACCGCTAGCTCGAAGGGCCTCTTGAACGCGATCGAAAGCCCAAAGTGGCAAAACGGGAAATCCATCTTGAGCGCGTTCAGGCGGCGGCCATAATGCTGCTCGATGCGTGCGCCGTAATCGGGGATCGCGATCCGCGCGGTATAGGGGGCGCCGCCGTTCAGGCGCCCCTCGACGGGCGTGCGCGGGTCCCGCTCCAGGGCGGCGAGGGCGATGGGGTCGAGGATCGCCATCTAGCGCGCCAATCGCGAGAGCTTTCGCGCCTCGGCAAACACGGCTTCGCGTAGATGTTCGGCAATCCTGTCGACGTCGCGTTGTAGGGCCGCCAGCGAGGGATGCTCGTGGTTGAGGTTGGGTTCCAGCGAAAAAGTCGTGTCCGCGTTGTCGTCGTCGGAGAAGGTTAGGGTCACGCGCCAGGGAACGCTCAGCTTTTTGGCCAGGTGGAGCGCCTTGAGCGCATCGGCAAGCACGCGCAAATGCGCCACCGATTTGCAATAGAACCACACCCGCGGGATCTTCCAGAGCTTGCCGTCGGCATCGTTGTGGCCCTCGCAGGACCAGCAGGGGTGAAAGGCCTCAAGCCGCTTCAACTCGTAAACCAGGGGCGCGATGCCGCTCTCTAGGGGATGGTTCTTCGGATCGCTGGATAGGATTCGGGGAATGTCGGGGCAGTGGCGCGAGCAACGTTCCGGGCTCGCATGGGGACAGTTGGGTCCGCAAACGGGTTTGCCGCTTGCGCCGCTGCGCAGAAGATCGCCAAGCTCTTCGCGAATCTGAGCAGCGCCGATGCCACCGTTCTTGCGTCCCTCAATTCTCATCACTGCCCATCCGACCGCCTGCAGGTCCAAATAACAGGCCAAGGATAAGCCAAGATGTTTACGTCGCCGTTAACGGGAGCAGAGGGTTAAGCCTTTGCTTTCTTTGTTTATAATTGGAAAAATTCCCGAATTTTCCCTGTTCGGAGGGCCTTCATTCAAGGGGCGTAGACCGCAACCGCAAGGCGTTGCTGACGACCGACAGCGACGACAGGCTCATCGCCGCCGCCGCGAACATCGGGGAAATCAGAATGCCGAGGAACGGGTAGAGCGCGCCCGCCGCCACCGGTACGCCGAAGGCGTTGTAGACCAGCGCGAAGAACAGGTTCTGCTTGATGTTCCGCATGGTTGCCCGTGCGAGCCGCCGGGCCCGGACGATGCCGTTGAGGTCCCCCTTGACCAGGGTAAACCCGGCGCTTTCGATCGCCACGTCGGCGCCGGTTCCCATGGCGATGCCGACATCGGCCTGGGCGAGGGCGGGGGCGTCGTTGACGCCGTCGCCGGCCATGGCAACTTTGCGGCCCTGCGCCTGCAATTCCTGGATGATCCGCGCTTTGTCTTCGGGCAGTACGTCCGCGCGGATCTCGTCAATCCCAAGTCTGGCGGCCACGGCCTTCGCGGTCCGCTCGTTGTCGCCGGTCGCCATGACGATGCGGAAGCCTTCCTCATGGAGTCTCTTCAACGCCGCCGGTGTTGTCTCCTTCACCGGGTCGGCGACGGCGACGAGGCCCGCGATGGCGTTTTCGACGATGACGAACATGACGGTTTCGCCCGCGTCGCGCCTGGCGTTTGCGGTTTCAGCGAGCGCGCCGCCTTCGAGCCCCAAATCGGCGACCAGCTTCGCGTTGCCGAGGGCGACCGCCTTTCCGTCCACGGCGCCTTTGACGCCCTTGCCGGTTACGGCTTCGAAGGCGTCTACCTTCGAGAACGCGATCCCACGTTCCTCGGCGCCGGCGACAATGGCTTCGGCCAGGGGATGCTCGGATCCGCGCTCGAGGCTGGCGGCCAGCCGCAGCACATCGGTTTCGTCATGGGCGTCCTCGGGCAGAACGGCGACGAGCTTGGGCTTGCCCAAGGTCAAGGTGCCCGTCTTGTCGATAATCAGCGTGTCGACTTTCGCAAACCGCTCCAGCGCTTCGGCGTTTTTGATCAGCACGCCGGCCTGGGCGCCTCGCCCGGTCGCGGTCATGATCGACATCGGCGTTGCAAGGCCCAGCGCGCAGGGGCAGGCGATGATCAGCACCGCGACCGCGTTCACCAGCGCATAGGCAAGCGCCGGTGCCGGTCCCCAGAGGGCCCAGACGATGAAGGAAAGGATGGCGACCAGGATTACGGCGGGCACAAATTTTCCCGCCACCGAATCGGCAAGTTTTTGGATCGGTGCGCGACTGCGTTGCGCGTTTGCAACCATCTCGACGATCTGGCTAAGCATGGTGTCGGCGCCGACGCGCCTTGCCTCGATCACCAAAGTACCCGTACCGTTGATGGTGGCGCCGGTCACATCGTCGCCCTTCACCTTTTCGACGGGGATCGGCTCGCCCGAGATCATCGACTCGTCAATGGACGAGCGTCCCTCAACAACAACGCCGTCAACGGGAACCTTGTCGCCGGGGCGTACGCGCAGCCGATCGCCCACCTGGACGTCCTCGAGCGGGATTTCCTCCTCGCTTCCGTCGTCGCGAAGGATGCGGGCGGTTTTGGCGGCAAGGTCAAGCAGCGCGCGGATCGCGGCGCCTGTGCGCTCGCGTGCCCCCAGCTCCATCACCTGACCGAGCAGGACGAGGACGACAATCACGGCGCCGGCCTCGAAATAGACGCCGACATGGCCTGCCGCATCGCGGAAACCATCCGGGAAAATCCCGGGCGCAAACACGGCGACGATGCTGAAAAGATAGGCCGAGACGACCCCCATCCCGATCAGGGTAAACATATTCAGGTTGCGGCTTGCGATCGACTTCCAGCCGCGCAGGAAGAAAGG
>JAJFGH010000147.1 GCA_021776275.1 Alphaproteobacteria bacterium
CCCTCGGCCCCTCCTGGTCGTGCGCCGCGGCAAGCAGGCTTTCCACCTCGGCCTCGTCCAGATATTTCGGAAGCCGCCTGCCCTGCTTCGGACTGCCGAGGACCGAGCTTGGGTCGTCGGCGCGCACGCCTTCGGCAAAGAGAAACCGGTAAAACTGACGCAGCGCCGAAAGGCGCCGGGCCGTCGTTCGGGGCGAAAGACCGGCTTTTTCAAGCGCCTGCAGATAGGCGCGCAGCCGATCGCTTGTCGCATCCGCGATGTCGCCTTTCAGAAAGCCTGCGAAATCTTTTAGGTCGCGGGTGTAAGCGTCGAGCGTGTTGCGCGAGACGCCACGTTCGGCCAGCAGCATTTCGAGAAAGCATTCCATTTGGCGGCTTGGCGGCGCCCCTGGGTTCTGCCGCCCGCCCGCCATGCGTCAAAGCCCCTGCGTCAAAGCGGCCTCGATTGCGAGGCGGCGGGCTTCTTCGAAAAGCCCGATCCTGCGAAGCGCTGCAAGAACGCCCTCCAACGTCATCGCCGCCGCCTGGGCAGGCCCCCCTTCGCCCAAACTCAACAACGCCAGCAAAACGGTTTCGCCGCGTCGCGTCTGCGCCGACGCTTCGCCAAGGGCATTCCAGATCGCCGTCGACGGCACAATTTTCGTCGTCTGCGGCGCATCGTCCAGAACTTGCGCCCATTCGCCCGCGCCCACCGGTTCGCCCATGGCCGCAAGCAGACCGAAAAGTAGCGCGGCCTTCGCCTTGCCTGCCGTGGCCCCCTCGATCTTCCACCACGCCTCGAGACGCGCCGGATCCCAACCAAGCGCATCCCCCTCATCGGCAAGCCGAACGAACGGCCAAAGCGCATCCCGCGCCTTTTTGGCGTCGGCCGCTTCCGCGCCCGCCCCTTCAAGCAGCGCCAGCCAGGCCAACGCCGCCTCCGGCTTCTCGCCCAACAGCAACGCCTTGCCGACGGCAGGCGCAAACCAGGCCAGCGAAAGGCTTGGGGTGATTTCCAACAGCTCCGGAAGCGTCACCCGCACGGTTGTGCCATAGAGCGCGCCGGTCGGATCGCCCGCCCACGCCTCGTCCCAAAGGCGCTTGAGAAGGCGCGCTTTGCTTTCCGGGTCCGTTTGCGCCGCCGCGGCACGCAGAAGCAGAGCGCGGCCCATGGCGCCTTGGGTTTCGGCATTGGCGGTGTCGCCGATAGCTTCCGAACCCAGCTCGGCCTGCCGGTAAAGGGCGGCAAGGGCGTCGGGCGCAAAGGTTCCCATCGCTTCGGCCCGCTCGCCGGCTTCCAGCCGCAGCGCCATCGGCGCCTGTTCATATTCCGCAATGGCGCGAAGCAGCGCGGGCTGCCGCGTCGTGCCGGCATCCTGGGGCAGCGGCCGCTTTGCCGCCTTTATCATGACCATTTCAAGCGGCGAGGGGTCCGGCAAGGCGGGGATTTGCGTTTCCTCCCTGCCCAGCACCGCGTCGATTAACGAAAAGAAGACGGGTTTGCTCTTCCCCTCCATTTCCTGCAAAAGCGAAAGCCCCAATTGCACTGCGTCGCTCTCCCCTGCCAACGCCTCGCAGAAGATCAGCAGACGCTGCCAATCGGCACCATGATAATCGCGGACGCGTTTGCGGACGTCGCCGCACGCGGCGTCTCTTGCGCCGGAAAGAAAGAGGCTTTCAACCTGGGCAAGGGCGATCGATTCGGTCACGGCGCGGGCTGGAACGATACGCACCAATTCGACAATGGCCTTTGTTTCGCCCATGGCCGCCAGGCGTTCGATCCGAAGGGGCAACAGATTCGTCTGCAGCGCGCCATTGCTGGGCGCCGTCGCCGTCGAAAGCAACAACCGGCGCTGCAGACTGCGCATGGTCGGCGAGCGGAAGGCAGCGGGAAGCCGGGGCATCAACCGTTCGATCAGGGCGCCATCCGTATCCTTCCAAAGCGCAACCCCAAAACCGCCTGCCTCCGTATCGAGAAGGCCCAGGGAATTTGGATGGACCTTTGCCAGCGGCGCAATGTCCACGGCGGTTGGATCGCCGCTTGCGCCTTCGGCGGCGTCTTCGGTGGTGTCTTGGGTTTCGGCGGTGTTGTTCGTTGCTTTTGTCGGCGAGACGGGCGCAAGAGGGATCGGTTCGACGCCCCAGGCCGGACCGAGGCCCGCGGTCACGCCATAGAGAACCCCGAATAGGATGGCCGCAGGGTGGAAAAGGGTGCGTCTATTTCGGAAAGCGCGCATCTGGCAGCACTTTGTCGACCGCGATGGCGGGCGGCGGAATGTCCCAATTCGCGAAAGCCACAAATCCGCCGGCAAGCACCAGCAAGATCAGCAGCAAGACAATCCGCGAGATCCGATTCATAAAGGAGGCATTGCCCACGTTTTTGTTCTCCGGGTTGGCCCCGACCGCAGGCAGGCGGCCCGAGGGGCGGCTTCCGCTGGCGGCGGGTTTTCCTCATGTGATAGGCTTTCTGGATGGCGATATTGCGACATCGCGCCCTTTATTTCAACGGCACCTCCGTTCCCACTGTTCGGATTCCCTAGAAAAATGACAAAGGACCCCTCTACGGACAAGGCCACGGACCGGGGCCCGACGATTGTTCTCATCGGCATGATGGGCGTTGGCAAATCCTCCGTGGGCCGGCGGCTGGCCGCAAGGCTTGGGCTGCCCTTTCTCGATGCCGACGAGGAGATCGAAAAAGCCGCGGCCGCGACGATCGAAGAGATTTTCGAGACCCATGGCGAGGCCTTTTTCCGCGAGGGGGAGCGGCGCGTGATCGCCCGGCTGCTTTCGGGCCCGCCCTGCGTGCTGGCAACGGGCGGCGGCGCGATTCTCGACCCGGAAACCCGGGCGCGGATCCAGGCCCGAGACATTACCATCTGGCTCCAGGCAGAGCTCGACCTGCTGGTCGCCCGCGTCAGCCGGCGTTCGGACCGGCCCTTGTTGAAAGAAGGAGAGCCACGCGACGTCCTTGCGAAGCTGATGACGGAGCGCTATCCCATTTATACGCAAGCCGATCTCACGGTCGAAGTACGGGAGGAACCGGTGGAAACCACCGTCGATCGGGTGGCATCCGCCCTTGCGGAATATCGCGCCGGGCACCACGAGGGGCCGGGCCCCTCGCAATCGGGGAAGTCGCCCACATGAGCCGCGCCACAAACAAGCCCGCCAGCGTACGGGTCGCTCTCGATGCGCGCGGTTACGACATTCTTGTCGGGCAAAATCTGCTGGCGGCGGCCGGAGAATATTTGCGGCCCCTGGCAAGCAAGGCCCCCATCTTCATCGTCACCGACGAAACGGTTGCCGAACACCATCTCGGAACCCTTGAGGCGGGGCTGAAGGCCGCAGGCCTTTCGGCCAGCGCCATCCCATTGCCGCCCGGCGAAGGGACAAAGGATTTCGCCCATCTCGAATCCCTGACGGCGCGCCTGCTGGACGCCCGGGTGGAGCGGGATTCGCTGCTGATTGCCCTTGGCGGCGGCGTGGTCGGCGACCTTGCCGGATTTGCCGCCAGCATCACGCTGCGCGGCATCGCTTTCGTGCAAATGCCGACGACGCTGCTTGCGCAAGTGGACAGCGCCATCGGCGGCAAGACGGGCATCAACGCGCCGCAAGGAAAAAATCTGCTTGGCAGCTTCTACCAGCCGCGCCTGGTGCTGTCGGACCTTGGCGCCCTTGCGACTCTGCCCCAAAGGGAGTTCCTTTCGGGCTATGCGGAGGTCGTCAAATACGGCCTCATCAACGATGCGGCCTTCTTTGCTTGGCTGGAAGCGAACGGACCCGCCCTTCTCGCACGCGACCCGGACGCGCTTCGCCATGCCGTCGTGACGGCGAGCACGGCAAAGGCGGCGATCGTTGCCGCCGACGAACGCGAAGCAAATGCGCGGGCGCTTCTCAATCTTGGCCATACCTTCGGCCACGCCTATGAGGCGGTAAACGGATTTTCCCCGGATCTGCAGCATGGCGAGGCGGTCGCCCTTGGCATGTGCCTGGCGTTCGCGCTTTCCGAACGGCTTGGCCTTTGCCCGGCCGAAGACGCCGCGCGCGTGCGAAACCACCTTGGTGAAATTGGACTGCCGACCACGCCCGCCGATATCGGCCCGGGAAAATGGGACGCGGGCGCCCTTCTCGATCGCATGCGCCAGGACAAGAAAATCCGCGACGGCCAACTTCGCTTCGTGTTGGCCCAAGGCATCGGCAAGGCGTTCCTTCACGAGGCCCTTGCCGACGAGGAAGTCCTGCGCTTTCTGAAAGAGGTGTAGATGCAAGACGTTCTTCTTCTTTCGCTCGGCGCCATTCTTATTCTATTGATCCTCTCCGCCTTCTTTTCCGGCTCGGAGACGGCGTTGACCGCCGCCTCCCGGCTGCGTCTCTATCAATTGGAGCGCAACGGCAACCAGCGGGCGAAAATCGTCAACCGGCTGCGCGAACGTAAGGAACGCCTGATCGGCGCGATCCTGCTGGGCAACAATTTGGTGAACATTCTTGCTTCCGCGCTGGCGACCAGCCTTTTGATCGGCTGGTTCGGCGAAACGGGCGTTGTCTATGCCACACTTCTTATGACGGCGCTGGTGCTCATCTTTGCCGAGGTGTTGCCGAAGACCTATGCCATTCATAACGCAACGCGAACCGCCCTTTGGGTGGCGCCGGTGTTGCGCTGGATCGTTCGCGCCTTCTCGCCCATCGTCCATGCCGTGCACTGGATCGTGACGGGCACGCTCCGAATTTTCGGCGTTCGCATCTCCACGGATCGAAGCCTGGCTGCGACGACGGAAGAACTGCTGGGCGCGATCGAGCTTCGCGGCGGCAAGGGAGCCAGTCTGCAGCAAGAACGCGCCATGCTGCGCAGCATTCTTGATCTGGCGAGCGTGGCCGTGGACGAAATTCTGATTCATCGGAAAAACGTGTTCATGGTCAACGCGGACGAAGATCCGAAGGGCATTCTTTCTCAGGTCCTTTCCAGCAACCACACGCGCATTCCGCTCTGGCGGGATTCAACGGACAATATCGTCGGCATTTTGCATGCGAAAGCGATGTTGCGCGCCGTGCACGAGCGCAAAGGAAATCTGGAGGGCCTTGACGTCGTCGCCATTGCCACCAAGCCGTGGTTCATTCCGGAATCGACCACCCTGCTTTCGCAATTGCAGGAATTTCGCCAGCGCCACGAACACATGGCCCTGGTCATCGATGAATATGGCTCCCTCATGGGGATCATCACGCTGGAAGATATTCTCGAAGAAATCGTCGGCGAGATATCGGACGAGCACGACATGGGCATTCCCGGCATCTGGCCCCAGAAGAATGGCTCCATCGTGGTTCGCGGCACGACGACGCTTCGCGATTTAAATCGCGAATTCGATTGGCAATTGCCCGACGAGCCGGCCGCCACCATGGCGGGCCTCTTGCTTCATGAAGCGCGCCAAATTCCCGACATTGGCCAGACCTTTGAATTTCACGGATTTCGTTTCGAGATCTTAAGACGCTACCGCAATCAAATTACGTCCGTGCGCGTCGTGCCCCCTTCGCTTGCCACCCCGGAAGAAGAGGCCGACGCCTAGACTTTGCAACGCAACCCCAGCGATTTCAGAAAGGCAGGAAGTTCCATGCCGCTTCCGCTCCCCGCTTCAAGAAAACAAATCCACGCCCGGAAAATCGAACTCCACGGGTTCGAGCGCGAGGACGGCCTTTGGGATATCGAAGGGCACCTTACGGATACGAAAACCTATGCGTTCCCGAATCGCTACCGTGGCGCCATCGCGGCGGGCGAGCCGATCCATGACATGTCGTTGCGGATTACCCTGGACGACGATTTCGTCATTCACAAAATCGAGGCGGTTTCGGACGGCACGCCTTTCGCAATCTGCCCCAATGCGGCGGCGTCTTACGAAGACTTAAAAGGCCTTCGCATTGCCGCCGGGTGGAGCCGGCAAGTCCGCAACCTTGTCGGCGGCGTAAAAGGGTGCACCCATCTCACAACTCTTCTCAACGAAGCGGCGACGGTCGCCTTTCAGACGATCTATGCGCTTCGCCATCGGGGAAAGGCCGACGAGCCGGCCGCCGCAAAGCCAGAGCTTCTAGACAGCTGTTACGCGTTCGCATCCGACAGCGATGTTATCAAAGAGCATTGGCCCGATTCCTATAGCGGTTCGTAAACCGGACACTTCTTTCCAAGCCTTGCGAACGGGCGCCTTCAAAGGGCCGGATGGTCTCCAGCCCGCCATGACCTGCCTTTGCATGGCCGTCTTCCGTGGCCGCGACACGAAAATAAATAACGATGAAAGCACGCAACGCCGCCGTCAGGGACGATTCATACCGGCGTGCTTCGATGTCGCTGCACAATTCGTGGATGGTCTTGCTCTCGCGGCGGCAAATCTCTTCGAGGGCTTCCCACATGCTTGGCTCAAGGCGCATGCTTGTCCGGTGACCGGCGACCGTCACATTGCGATTAACCAAGGTGCTTACCATTTCCCAACTCCTTGCGCGCATCGGCGCGGATACAATTAAAAGTTGTTTCAAACGGGCCGCATAAAACAATTTATAGGCGCTACAACCGATGCCATAACAACCTTTAATTGTATAATTAATCATTAATACCCCATATAGGGGTATGCTGCAAAGACCGTTTTCAAGCGATTTTGAAGGAAAAGGGGCTTTTTTTGGGGGAACTAAGGGTGCGTTAGCCGGCCTGGTCTTCCTCAGGCGTCCGGGCCTTCAGGCGAAGGGCGTGCAGGGAGCTTTGAAATTCCGCGTCCAGGGCCCGATGGATCAGGCGCTGCCGGTCGAGGCGGGATTTGCCGGCAAAGGCATCGGAGACGATTTCGACCCGGAAATGGGTTTCCCCGCCCGGGCGGCTGCCGGCATGGCCGGCATGAGAGGCGGATTCATCCTCAATTTCTAGCCGCTTCGGTTGAAAGCTGGCCTCAAGCTTGGCGGCGATCCGTTCCCGGCGCGTTAGCGGCATGTTCGTTCCCATGAATGCAATCTTTCCACGACCCTACCCTGCCCATGGGCAAAAATCCAAAGAACGCCTTACCTTCGGGCCGGGAGGCGCTTGCCAGGGGAGACGGAAATCTCCATATTTTCTCAATGGGAAAACAAAAAAAATCGCAGATTTCAGCGGCGTCCGCATCGGAAGGGCAAAATTTGCGCTTTTGCGACCAGCCCGACTGCCTGGCGGAGGGGCCTTACCCGGCGCCGCGCTCGCGCGAGGATCTGCGGCAATATTACTGGTTTTGCCTCGACCATGTGCGCGCGTACAACCGCGCCTGGAATTTTTACGCCGGCATGTCCGAGGCCGAAGTGGAAGCCCTCGATCGCGACGACACCGTCTGGCAGCGGCCGACCTGGCCCCTTGGCGGGCATGGCGCCCCCCTACAAAGCCCTTATAAATACAAAATACGCGACACCTTCGATTTCTTTGAGGGCGAGAAAGCGTCCAAGCCGGCAGGCAAGGTCGAGCCCGAGACGGAAGAAGCAAAGGCCTTTCGCGTTTTGGAGATGACACCGCCTACGACCCCAAAAAAAATCAAGGCGCGCTATAAAGCCTTGGTAAAACGTCACCATCCGGATGCCCATGGCGGCAGCAAAACATGCGAAGATCGGTTGAAGGAAATCAACCTTGCCTATCAAACCTTGATGAACGCCCATTGTTTGTGACCCGGGCGCGCCCAGACCGAAGGAAGGAGAATTTGGCTCGATGAGCTCGACGGATACAGCCGACGCAATGCCCAATCATTCCTCCCGCGTGCCGGACATCAAGGTTTCGGTGCGCCAGATCTTTGGCCTGGATACGGACTGGGAAGTGCCCGCCTTCAGCACGCCGGAGGAACACGTGCCCGAAATCGATGAGGCTTACCGCTTCGATCGCGACACGACCCTCGCCATCCTCGCCGGCTTTGCCTTTAACCGCCGGGTGATGATCCAGGGCTATCACGGAACCGGAAAATCCACCCATATCGAACAGGTGGCGGCACGGCTGAATTGGCCCTGCGTGCGGGTGAACCTCGACAGCCATGTCAGCCGCATCGATTTGATCGGCAAGGACGCCATCGTCATTCAGGATGGCAAGCAGGTGACGGAATTTCGCGAGGGCATGCTGCCCTGGGCCTTGCAGAACCCAGTTGCCCTTGTCTTCGACGAATACGATGCCGGCCGGCCCGACGTCATGTTTGTCATCCAGCGCGTTCTGGAAGTCGACGGCAAGATGACGTTGTTGGATCAAAGCAAGGTCATCCATCCCCACCCTGCCTTTCGGCTGTTTTCGACGACAAACACCATCGGGCTTGGCGACACCACCGGGCTTTATCATGGCACCCAGCAGATCAACCAAGGCCAGATGGACCGCTGGAACATCGTGGCGACCCTGAATTACCTGCCGCCCGAAGACGAAGAAAGCATCGTCCTGGCGAAGGTGCCTTCCTACGACAACGAGGCGGGCCGAAAGGCAGTCCGCGGCATGGTTTCCGTTGCAAGCCTGACCCGCGCCGGCTTCGTCAATGGCGACATTTCGACGGTCATGTCCCCCCGGACCGTGATTACCTGGGCCGAGAATGCAAAAATCTTCGGCGACATCGCCTTCGCGTTTGAAGTGACCTTCGTCAACAAATGCGACGAGCTCGAACGCGTAAACGTCGCAGAATATTACCAGCGTTGTTTCGGCGAAGAATTGAAGCCCGGACCGGAGGGGCCGGTCATAAATTAAATCCGATGCAGGATGAGCTAAACCTCGTTGAAACCTTCCGCCGTGCCATCGGTGCGGCGATGCGGGCAATTTCCAAACACGAAGAGATCACCGTCCAGTTTGCGTCGGGCCCTTCGGCGATGGAGGGCAAGACGGCGCGCTTGCCCCTGCCCTCACGCGACCTTCGCAATTGGGAGGTGGCAAAAATACGGGGCCAGGCAGACGCCCTGGCGCTTCGCCTGCGCTATCACGACGACGCCATCCACCATCGCTTTGCGCCCATGGGCGGCGACGCTCGCGCTGTTTTTGACACCCTGGAACAAGCCCGGGTCGAAGCATTGGGGGCCGAGCGCATGAAGGGGGTCGCCCAAAATCTGGCCATCGCCCTCGAAGATTATTGTTTGGGCCGGGGCTACCCCGACATCGAAAAGCGCGAACAGGCGCCGCTGGAAGACGCCGTCCGCTGCCTCGCCCGGGAACATTTCCTTGGCGCGCCGACGCCGGCGCCAGCGCGCAAGATGGTGAATTTCTGGCGTTCGACGGTCGAATCGAAGGCCGGCGCCGATTTGCTGACGCTTTCGAAACATCTTTACAACCAGGAGGCCTTCGCAAAAAAGGCCCGGCACGTCCTTTTGGATTTGGGTCTGATCGATGAATCCCAGGCCAATGAGGAAGAACCTCCGGAAGCCAATGAAGACAGCGACGGCTCGGACGAAACGCCCACCGAGAACGGCGAGGGCGAAGAAGAACAATTGTTGGCCTATGGCGAGGAGGACGAGGAAGGCACCCCGGAAGATGCCATGGGGGATGGGACGGGGGATAGTTTTGACTCGGATGCGCAAAGCGACTTTCGTTCCGGCGAGGCCGATAAAACTCCCGGCGAGCCGGGCCGCCCGCAGCCCCCCAAGGACAGCGCGCCGCCGGACGTGCCGCCCTACGCGCCCTACACGGCCGCCTTCGACGAAATTGTCGCCGCCGAAACCCTGTGTACCCCGGAAGAACGCACCCTGCTTCGCGCCCAGCTCGATCAAAAGCTGGCGCTTTTAAAGGACGGCGTGACCGCGCAGCTTGCCAACCGCCTGCAGCGCCTGTTGCAGGCAAAGCAAACCCGTTCGTGGAAATTCGATCTGGAAGAAGGCGTTCTGGATGCCGCGCGTCTGGCCCGGGTGATTGTCAATCCGGACTACCCCATTTCCTTCAAGCAGGAAGCCGAAACAAATTTCCGCGACACGGTGGTATCGCTTCTAATCGACAATTCCGGTTCGATGCGCGGCCGGCCGATTACCGTCGCCGCCATGAGCGCCGAGGTGCTTTCCCGCACGCTGGAACGCTGTGGCGTCAAAACCGAAGTGCTTGGCTTCACCACGCGCACCTGGAAGGGCGGGAAATCGCGCGAACAATGGCTGAAGGATGGCAGCCCTTCCGGCCCGGGACGCCTGAACGATCTTTTGCACATCGTTTACAAGGCCGCCGACGAGCCCTGGCGCCGCGCGCGCAACAATTTCGGGATCATGCTGAAAGAAGGCCTGCTCAAAGAAAACATCGACGGCGAGGCGCTTCTTTGGGCGCATCAACGTCTTTTGGCACGGCCGGAACAACGGCGCATTTTAATGGTCATCTCGGACGGCGCGCCGGTTGACGATTCAACCCTGACCCACAATCCCGGCAATTGCCTGGAACGGCATTTGCGCGAAGTCATCGATTGGGTCGAAACCCGTTCGGACGTGCAATTGCTTGCCATCGGCATCGCCCATGACGTCACCCGCTATTACAAGCGTGCCGTCACCATCTTCGACGCCAACCAGCTTGGCGGCACGATGGTCGAAAAACTGGCGGAACTTTTCGAAGACCCCTCGGACTACCATCCGGCACGCCGTCGGGCCATGCGGGCACGCGCCGGCGATCGCGCACGCGACCGGCGCTTGCGTGCCTAGGTGAATTTTCAAAGAAGCGATTAAAAAAGAATGCGCGACTAACTCGCGGCGGCTTGCGCCTTCTTGATCTGGGTTTTGATACGGCGCACCTCGGGCGAAAGCTTCGAATCGGCCGTTTTCAAAAGATAGGCGTCCAGGCCGCCATTGTGCTCGATCGTGCGAATCGCGCGGGCCGAAAGCCGAAGCCGGACGGCCTTGCCGAGGGCTTCGCTCATGATCGAACCCTTGTGAAGGGTCGGCAGGAAGCGCCGCCGCGTGCGGTTGTTCGCCTTGCTTACATTGTTGCCGGTGACCGGGCCCTTGCCAGTGATGGCGCAACGTCGCGTCATGATACGTTCCTGAAACCTGTCGAAACCAATGCCCCGACGGGCCCAAAGGGCCCTAGGGGTGGCGGTTTCTATAGGCCAGAGCTGCCCCTGCCGTCAAGCCGGAAGGCCCTGTAGGGGCTCAAAAAAGGCGCTTTTGGCCACTTTACGCGTCCTTACGCGTCCTTACGCGTCCTTTTGCAATTGCCTGACCAGATCGAGAACCTCCATCGCCGAGGTCAGGATACTGGTGCCGGGCCCGAAGATTGCCCCCACGCCGGCCTGGCGGAGAAAGGCGTGATCCTTCTCCGGGATAACGCCGCCGCAAACGATCAGGATTTCGCGGTTGCCGAGCGCCTGAATTTCCTTGATCAGCATCGGCACCAGGGTCCGGTGGCCGGCCGCCTGGGACGAGACGCCGACGACGTGAACGTCGTTTTCGACGGCGATGCGGGCGGCCTCCTCGGGCGTCAGGAACATCGGCCCGATGTCGACCTCGAACCCCAGATCGGCGAACGAGGTGGCAATCACCTTGGCACCGCGATCGTGTCCGTCCTGGCCCATCTTCGCGACCAGCATGCGCGGGCGGCGGCCCCCCTCGGCCGTAAATTTTTCGACCTCGGCGCGCACCTTCTTGAATTCTCCCTCGCCATGATAGGCGGCCCCATAGACGCCGCTGACGCTGCGCTGATCGGCTTGATGACGGGAAAAGACCGCTTCGAGAGCCAAGGAAATCTCACCGACGGTGGCGCGGGCGCGCGCCGCCTCGATGGCCAGTTCCAGCAGATTGCCGTTCCCTTCCGCGCCTTCCTGAAGGCCCTTCAGGGCCGCATCGCAACGGGCCTGGTCGCGGGTGCTGCGAATTTTTTCCAGACGTGCGATTTGCTGCGCACGCACTTCGGCGTTGTCGATGTCCAGGATGTCTAGCTCCCTTTCATCCTTTTCGGGCTGGTATTTGTTGACGCCGACGATGGTTTCCTCGCCGCGGTCAATCCGCGCCTGGCGGCGCGTCGCCGCTTCTTCGATCGCAAGCTTCGGCATGCCGTCCACAACCGCCTGGGTCATGCCGCCAAGCTCTTCGACTTCTTTCATAAGCTTGCTTGCCTCGGCAAGCACGCTCGCGGTCAGGCTTTCGACGTAATAGCTGCCGGCCAGGGGATCGATGACATGGGGAATGCCGGTTTCTTCGGCCAGGATAAGCTGCGTGTTGCGCGCGATTCGGGCGGAGAACGGCGTCGGAAGCGCAATCGCTTCGTCCAGCGCGTTCGTATGCAGCGATTGCGTGCCGCCGAAGACGGCGGCCATCGCCTCAATCGTCGTGCGGACCACGTTGTTGTATGGGTCCTGTTCCGTCAGGCTGACGCCGGACGTCTGGCAATGGGTGCGCAGCGCCGTGCTCATGGGGTTCTTCGGGTTGAACTGCTGCATCAGCTGTGCCCAAAGATAGCGCCCGGCACGCATCTTCGCGATTTCCATGAAGAAATTCATGCCGATCCCCCAGAAGAAGGAAAGGCGCGGCGCAAAATCGTCCACGTCGAGGCCCTTGGAAAGGGCGGCGCGCACATATTCGATGCCATCTGCCAAGGTGAAGGCAAGTTCCTGCACCGCTGTCGCGCCGGCCTCCAGCATGTGATAGCCAGAAATCGAGATGGAATTGAACCGCGGCATGTTTTTCGCGGTGTATTCGATGATGTCCGCCACGATCCGCATGCTGGGTTCCGGCGGATAGATGTAAGTGTTGCGAACCATGAACTCTTTCAAGATGTCGTTTTGAATGGTGCCCGCAAGGTCCGTCAGCTTCACGCCCTGTTCCTCGGCGGCGACGATGTAGCCTGCCAGAACGGGAAGCACGGCGCCGTTCATGGTCATCGATACGCTCATCTTGTCCAAGGGGATGCCGTCGAAAAGAATCTTCATGTCTTCGACGGAATCGATCGCCACGCCCGCCTTGCCGACATCGCCGACAACCCTGGGATGGTCCGAATCATAGCCCCGATGGGTCGCCAGATCGAAGGCGACGGAGAGCCCCATTTGCCCCGCCGCTAAATTCTTCCGGTAAAACGCATTCGATTCTTCGGCGGTTGAAAAACCCGCATATTGCCGAACCGTCCACGGCCGGTTCGCATACATCGTTCCCCTGGGCCCGCGCACATAGGGCGGAAACCCCGGAAGGGAATGGAGATGCTCCAGCCCCTCAAGGTCCGCCGCCGTGTAGAGAGGTTTTATTTCAATCCCTTCCGGCGTCGTCCATTGCAGGCCCTCCAAAGGCTTGCCCTTCAATTCTTTCTCGGCAAGCTTTTCCCACTCGCCCAACGTCTTTTTTGGAAATTTCGTCATTGCCTGCGTTCTTTTTTCGATGGATGGGAAGTATAGCAAGCGCGCCGCATGCCGGGCTAGGGCGCCAGGCTTAGAGAGGCCGGCGCGCCTTCAGCGCCGTGCCGAGGGTGCCGTCGTCCAGGTAATCCAGCTCGCCTCCCACCGGCACGCCATGGGCAAGCCTGGAGAGGGTAAGCGCACTGCCTTTCAGGCGGTCGCTAATGTAATGTGCCGTCGTCTGACCATCCACGGTCGCGTTCATCGCCAGCACGATTTCCTGCAATTGCGGGTCCGCCGCCCGCTCCACCAATTTGGCGATCCGCAAATCCTCTGGCCCGACGCCGTCCAGCGCCGACAACACGCCCCCCAGCACATGGTAGTGACCGCAAAAGATGCGCGCGCGTTCCAATGCCCAAAGGTCGGCAACGTCCTCGACGACGCAAAGAATGGACTGGTCGCGCTTTGGATCGGCGCAAATGCCACAAGGATCGCAAAGGTCGAGATTGCCGCAGATGCCGCATTCGCGGACGTTTTCCGATGCATCTTCCAGCGCCCGCATCAACGGCACCAGCCGCTGCTCCCGATGCCGCAGAAGGTCCAGCGCGACACGCCGTGCCGAACGCGGGCCCAGGCCCGGCAACCGTCCCAACAACTGGATAAGATGATCGATGGCGGATCCAGGCATGAGGCGATCAGAACGGCAGGGTCATTCCCGGCGGCAATTCCAAGCCCCCGGCCATGTCCGACATCCGTTTTGCAACTTCCGCTTCCGCCCTTGCCTTGCCGTCGTTCGCCGCGGCAACCAAAAGGTCTTCGAGAATTTCCGTTTCCTCAGGCTTGACGAGGGAAGGATCGATCTTCACGCCGCGCAACGCCCCTTTTAAATTCATCCGCACGCACACCATGCCGCCGGCCGCCGTCCCCTCGATCTCGATGTTTTCGAGCTCTTCCTGCATGGCCGCCATTCTGGCCTGCATTTCCTGGGCGGTTTTCATCATCTTGCCAAGGTTCTTCATGGCGTTTCGTCTCCGTTCTGCTGCGCTGGCGCATCCGCTTCCGCCACCGTTGCTTGCAAGGGGCGGATGGCCTCGATCGTTGCGCCGGCAAAGGCGTCCTGCACCTTGCGCACCAGGGGGTGCTTGGCCGCCTCCGCGAGACGCGCTTTTTCCACCGCTTCCGCCTGCTCGCGCAAAGTGGTTTCGCCGCCCTCGCGCGAAAGGCTGACCATCCAGCGCGCCGCCGTCCATTCGGAAAGCAATTCCCCCAATCGGCTGGCAAGATTCGCCGGTGCGTGCTCGCCCGGATTGAATTCGAGCCGGCCGGGTTCAAAGCGAACGAGGCGCACATTGTTGACCAGATGCGCGTGCAACAGCGGCTCGCGCCTTTCCCGAAAAAGCTGCACCATTTCCAAAAAACTTTCCGGCATCGGGTGCAAGGCCGTCGCTTGCGGTGCGGGCGCGGGCTCCGCCTTCGGTGCGGCGCGGGCAAGCGAACCGCCTGCTTCGGCGGCCGGCGGTGAAGGGGGCGCCATGGCGGCCGGCGCGGGCGCGGATGGCGGCCGGGCATCCTGCCGGGCACTTAAATTTTCGGATCCGGTTTTTTTCGCCGTCAGCGTTTTCACCAGCTCGGCCGGGTCCGGCAAATCGGCGGCATAGGCCAGCCGGATCAAGATCATCTCCGCCGCCTGCAAGGGCGAGGGGCTAAGCCTGGCCTCCTGCACGCCCTTCAGCAACATCTGCCAAATGCGCGCAAGCTGGGGAAGCGAGAGTTTCGCCGCCATTTCCGTGCCCCGGCTGCGTTCCGCCTCCGGCACGCCGAACCCCGTCGCCGTTTCCGGCACGACCTTGATGCGGGTCAGCCAATGGGTAAGCTCCAGCAAATCCTGCAGCAATACGATCGGATCGGCGCCGGCATTATAGGCCCCGTCCAATTCTTCAAGGGCCGCAGCAATGTCGCCCGTCATCACCGCGTCAAAAAGATCGAAATGGCGAATGCGATCGGCCAGACCCAGCATTTCGCGAACGCTTTCCGCCGTAACCTGGGACGCCCCGAAGGCGATCGCCTGATCGAGAAGCGAAAGCCCATCGCGAACGGAGCCGTCTGCCGCCCGCGCGATTAATTGCAGCGCGTCGGCCTCGACCGTCGCCCCCTCTTTTTCGGCAATGCTCTGGAAATGCGTCACCAGCCGTTCCGCATCGACCCGGCGAAGGTCAAAACGCTGACAACGCGAAAGCACGGTCACGGGAACTTTGCGGGTTTCCGTGGTTGCGAAGATAAACGTCACATGGGGCGGCGGCTCTTCCAGGGTTTTCAACAACGCGTTGAAGGCCTGGGTCGAAAGCATGTGCACTTCGTCGATGATATAGACCTTCGTGCGCGCCATCACCGGCCGGTAGCGCACGCCATCCAGCAGCTCGCGAATGTTTTCCACACCGGTGCGGCTGGCGGCATCCATTTCCAGAACGTCGACATGGTTGCCCTCGGCAATGGCCTGGCAATGGGCGCATTGCCCGCAAGGTTCGACCGTCATACCGCCTTCGCCATCGGGTCCGATGCAGTTCAGCCCGCGCGCCAGAATGCGTGCCGTCGTCGTCTTGCCAACGCCGCGCACACCGGTCAGCACGAACGCATGGGCAAGCCGGTCGGCGCGGATGGCGTTGGCAAGGGTTTTCACCATCGCCTCCTGACCGATCAACGCGCCGAACGATTCGGGACGGTATTTTCGCGCAAGCACGCGATAAGAAGAATTTAAGGCGTCTGAATTTGACATCGATGCGAAAAATAAAGCGGAAAATTTCGGGTGGAAGACCGGACAAACGACCCGGACACAAACTCGTTACGGCTGCTTCCTTCCGGACCTGACCGGATTGGCGAGAGGCCCGTCCGCCCGCCGATCTTCCAGGTGCACTATACCAGCTTTAAACGCAGCCTCGAAAGGGCGGCTTTTTGAGAGCGCCCCTCGAAAGGGCGACTTTGGGGCGCGCCCCTCGAAGGGGCGACGACGCAAGCGCCGGAATCTGCCCGGAATTTGCGTGCCGTTTTTTCCTGTGTCAGGCTCGGCGGATGGAAAAGACCCATCTTTATGCGGCAAGCGCGCTCGACCGCGCCGCCCATCTTCGGGGCGAGGCCGCATGGATAACGGCAAGGCTGGCCCATCCCAAGACGCGGTTTTTGCCGGTCTGGCGCAATCGCAGCCTGGTGCTGGAAACGGACCCGCCAAGGGCGGCCCGGTTTTTACCCGAAAGCCTGGCCCAGGCCCTGCTGACACGGCCGGATGGAACCGCCGCCCCGCTGGCCTTTCTTGGGCTTTTCGAAGAGGGGGCGCATTTTGCCCTCGACATTTCCCACCTCGACGAACCGGCCCCCTTGGCCGAAAAGATCGGCGCCCGTTTCGACGATTTGCGCGGCCTCGGACCCCTTTTGTCCCCCGACGACGCCGGGCTTTTGGCCTATGCCCGCGGCCTG
>JAJFGH010000148.1 GCA_021776275.1 Alphaproteobacteria bacterium
CCGGTAACGCGGGAACTGCGCGGGAAAAAGTTCATGAAAATCATCTCTTTGGCGCCAGAGGTTCTGTAATGGCTCAGCGCATGAAAATTCGCAAAGGCGACACCGTCGTCATGCTGACTGGAAAGCACAAAGGAAAGAAAGGCGAGGTGCTCCGCTCCTTGCCTGAAAAAAACCTTGCAGTTGTCCAGGGCATCAACGTTGTCAAACGCCACCAGGCGCCATCTGCCAACAATCCCGGTGGGATTGTCGAGAAGGAGCTTCCTGTCCATGTGTCAAATTTGTCGCATGTCGACCCAAAAGACGGTGGGGCAACGAAGATTGGCTATAAATTTCTCGATGACGGCCGGAAAGTTCGTTTTGCCAAGAAGTCTGGCGAAATGATCGATAGTTAAGGAATCTGAGCATGACGCGGTTGCGGGAAAAATATGTGGCCGAGATCCGGACGGATCTGCATGAGAAGTTTGCCTACGCGAACATTATGCAGGTTCCGAAGCTGGAAAAGATTGTTGTCAATATGGGGATTGGCGAAGCGGTGCGCGAAAGCAAGAAAATCGATGCGGCGATTGCCGATCTTACGGCAATTACAGGCCAAAAGCCGGTCGTGACGCGCGCCAAGAAGTCTATCGCCGGTTTCAAACTGCGCGAAGGCATGCCGATTGGCTGCAAGGTAACCTTGCGCAGCGACCATATGTACGAGTTTCTCGACAGGCTTGTTTCGATTGCCTTGCCGCGGGTTCGCGATTTTCGCGGCCTCGGAGAAAAAAGCTTTGATGGGCATGGAAACTATTCCCTTGGACTTCGCGAGCAGATCGTTTTTCCGGAAATCGAATACGACAAAACGGATCAGGTTCGCGGAATGGACATTATTCTTGTGACGACGGCGAAGACCGACGAAGAGGCGAAGGCGCTTCTCGAAGGCTTCAATATGCCGTTTACGCACTGACCGCGGAGGAGAACGCATGGCAAAGAAAAGCGCCATCAAACGCAACGAAAACCGCAAGCGTATGGTCATACGTTATGCGGAACGGCGCGCCAAATTGAAGGCACTTACCCGCGATGCATCCGCCTCGCCAGAGGAAAAATTCGAAGCACAACTAAAGCTTGCTGCGCTTCCACGGAATTCCTCCAGCGTGCGTCTGCATAACCGGTGTTATCTCACGGGACGTTCCCATGGGGTGTATCGGAAGTTTAATCTGTCGCGTATCGCCCTCCGGGAGCTTGCTTCCAAAGGGCAGATTCCCGGCATGGTGAAATCTAGCTGGTAGAAGGAGCAGAAGGACTAGATCATGTCGATCAGCGATCCTCTCAGCGATATGTTAACCCGCATCCGTAACGGCCAACGGGCACGTTTGGATATTGTCTCCAGTCCCACGTCGCGCCTGTTGGCGAACGTGCTTGACGTCCTTCAGAAGGAGGGCTTCATCCGCGGTTACAACCGGCGCGATGTGCGCAAAGGCATTGGTGAAATCGAAATCGAGCTTAAATACCACGAGGGCGAACCCGTTATTCGCGAGATTCGCCGCGTATCGAAGCCCGGTTGCCGGGTTTATTCCGGCATTCAGGACCTCTCAAAAGTATATGGTGGTCTTGGAATTTCGATTCTTTCCACGCCGAAGGGCGTTATGTCGGATCACGAAGCGCGCGTTGCCCATGTTGGCGGCGAAGTTTTGTGCCAGGTGTTTTAGAGAACGGCTATGTCACGTATTGGAAAAAACCCTGTAATTGTCCCAAGCGGCGTCGACGTGACGGTGGATGGGCAGCATGTAACGGCGAAGGGCAAGCTTGGTGAGCTTGCCGTGACGCTTGCCGATCTGGTCGCGATCTCGAAAGAGGACGACAAAATTTGGGTGCGCCCCCAGGGCAATACGAAAAGCGCCCGGCAGATGTGGGGAACGGCGAAAAGCGTTATTCAGGGCCTCGTAACCGGCGTTTCGGAAGGCTTTCGGGTCCGCCTGGAAATCAACGGCGTTGGCTACCGCGCGCAGGTTCAGGGCAAGGACCTTGTGCTGCAATTGGGCTATAGCCATGAGATTCGCTATCCCATTCCCGAAGGGATTGCGATGCAATGCGAAAAACCCACCTCGATTGAGATCTCGGGCACCAACAAACAAAAGGTCGGTCAGATTGCCTCGGAAATTCGCGCCTTTCGGCCACCGGAACCCTATAAGGGCAAGGGCGTGAAGCACGAAAACGAGATCATCGTTCGCAAAGAAGGCAAGAAGAAGTAAAGGCATATTTGATGAAGGGCATAAAAAATCCATTTTTACGTCGCCGCCTTCGGGTGCGTGCAGGGCTTCGGCAGAAAAGCCGCGGCCGCTTGCGGCTTTCGGTTTTCCGGTCGTCGCAGCACATTTATGCGCAAGTCATTGACGATGCCAATGGCACCACCATGGCGGCTGCCTCCAGCCTCGACAAAGAGCTCAAGGGCTCGCTGAAAACGGGCGCCGGGGTCGATGCGGCTCGCGAAGTGGGCAAGCTTCTTTCTTCAAGGGCAAAGGCTGCCGGTATTTCGCAGGTCTATTTTGACCGCGGTGGCTATCTTTATCATGGTCGGGTGAAAGCGCTGGCCGAAGCCGCTCGTGAAAACGGGCTGTCTTTCTAATTTATTAGGTCGCGCGAGGAATTACGGATGGCTGTAGAGGGTAAATCGAAGTCGATGGGGAAGCCACGCGGAGGGGGCAACCAGAAAAACGACCGTTCCAACCGGGACGATCCGGATCTGGTCGAACGTTTGGTGGCGATCAACCGCGTCGCGAAAGTCGTCAAGGGCGGCCGCCGTTTCGGCTTTGCTGCCCTGGTGATCGCCGGCGATCAAAAAGGTCGCGTCGGTTTTGGCACGGGCAAGGCCCGCGAGGTGCCGGAGGCCATCCGCAAAGCGACGGAGCGGGCAAAGCGGGGCTTGGTTCAAGTGCCGCTGCGCGAAGGACGCACCCTTCACCATGACACCCAGGGGCGTTATGGCGCAGGCAAGGTTGTCTTGCGCGCCGCCCAGGCCGGGACCGGGATCATCGCCGGGGGTCCGATGCGGGCCATATTCGAAGCCCTTGGTATCCAGGACATCGTTGCGAAATCTGTCGGTTCCTCGAACCCGCACAACATGATCCGGGCGACCTTTGACGCCCTTGCAAGAGAATATTCCCCACGCAGCGTCGCCAGCCGGCGCGGCAAAAAGGTGAACGAGATCGTCGGTCACCGGGACAACGCGTAGAGAGAGAAGACGATGGCGGAAAACACAACCAAACGTCTCCGCGTTACCCAGACCGGCAGCCCGATCGGGCGCCCGAAGGATCAACGCGGCACCTTAATCGGTCTCGGTTTGAACCGGATGAACCGCACGCGCGAGCTTGAAGACACGCCGGCGGTCCGGGGCATGATCCGGAAAGTTTCCCATCTGGTGCGGGTCGACGAATCGTAAACGCTTCGGCAGCTAGGCATAACACTATGAAATTAAATGAAATTTCCAACAATCCTGGCGCCCGCCATGCGCGCAAGCGCGTCGGCAGGGGCATCGGTTCCGGCACCGGCAAGACGTCCGGCCATGGCCACAAAGGTCAAAAGGCGCGTAGCGGCGTTGCGATCAATGGGTTCGAGGGTGGGCAAATGCCGATCTATCGGCGCTTACCGCGTCGGGGCTTTTGGAATCGCGGCCGCAAGCACCACCCCTTGGTGAATTTGGGCCGGCTTCAGCAGGCGATCGACGAAGGCAAGCTGGACGCTGGAAAACCGATTACCGAGGCGGCTATTTGCGCATCCGGACTGATTCACCATCTTAAAGATGGCATTCGGGTGCTTGCCAAAGGCGAAATCAAGACGGCGGTCACCCTTGAGGTAACCGGCGCATCGAAGGCCGCCATTGCAGCGGTTGAAAAAGCGGGCGGCAAGGTGACGTTGGCGGCCCCGGCCGTCGACAAGTCGGCCAAAACGGGCGCAGGCAAAAAAGCCAGCGATTCCGGAGAAAATTAATGGCATCTGCCGCGGAACAGCTTGCCGCGAATCTCAATCTTGGTTCCTTTGCCAAGGCAACGGAACTTCGTCGGCGCATCTGGTTTACGCTGGGCGCGTTGATTGTTTATCGGCTGGGGACGTATATCCCGCTTCCGGGCATCGATCCGACGATTCTCGCCGAACTCTTCCGTCAAAATGCGGGCGGCATCCTTGGCATGTTCGACATGTTTGCCGGCGGCGCGCTGGGGCGCATGACCATCTTTGCCCTCAACATCATGCCCTACATTTCTTCGGCGATTATCATTCAGTTGATGACAACCGTTTCGTCCCATTTGGCGCAGTTGAAGAAGGAAGGGGAATCGGGGCGCAAGAAAATCAATCAATACACGCGCTACGGCACCGTCGTGCTTGCCGCCGTGCAGGCCTATGGCATTGCCGTCGGCCTT
>JAJFGH010000149.1 GCA_021776275.1 Alphaproteobacteria bacterium
CAGAGATCGGGAAGGTAATCCCCTCCGGATTGCTATTGCTGTCGAGCACGCCAACGATCGGGATGTTCAGCTTGATCGCTTCTTTCACCGCGATTTCTTCACGATTTGTGTCGATGATGAAAAGAATATCGGGAAGGCCGCCCATCTCCTTGATACCGCCCAGCGCGCGCTCCAACTTGTCCCGCTCGCGGGTCAATTGGAGGGTTTCCTTCTTCGTAAGCAGGGTTTGCTCGGCCGCCAGCTGGTCTTCAAGGTTGCGCAAGCGCTTGATTGAGCGTGAAATCGTCTGCCAATTTGTCAGCATGCCGCCAAGCCAGCGATGGTTGACGTAATATTGGCCACAGCGGGTTGCCGCATCGGCGATTTTGTCGGCTGCCTGGCGTTTCGTACCCACGAAAAGCACGCGGCCGCCACTGGCAACGACGCTTCGAACTTCCTTCATCGCCTGATAAAGGAGCGGCACCGTCTGATCGAGATCAATGATATGAACGCCGTTGCGAACCCCAAACAAATAAGGGCCCATCCGCGGATTCCACCGCCGAACGACGTGACCGAAATGAACGCCAGCTTTAAGAAGCTCGCGCATCGTAAACGTTGGTAGTCCCATGTTCTTTCTTCTCCGGTTAAGCCTCCGCAGGATAAACATTCGACGCCACCTGGCGCCGAACACCGGATCGGTCTTGCAAGGCTTTAGGCCCTGGGACCGCCTCCCGCGTGCGAGATTTTTGTTGGATGCTACATAGCCGGGCTACCCCTGATTATCAAGCAAAAAGGTTGAAAACAGGGGGTTTTGGAGGGATTTCGGCCTACCCCTCCCGGACCTCCAGGATGCCGGGGAGGCGTCGAATTGCCTCGCGGGTCGTTGCCGAGAGGGCAAATTTCCCCGGAATCTGCATTTCAATCTCCGTCTCCGCGTCGAACGGAAAAACCAGCCGGACGACGCCCTGACCCTTTTCTTCCTTTGCGATCAAGTCCTTAATGGCATCGACCGGGCTGGAATCGGAAAAACGGATCGAAATCCGGCCACCGGCAGCGGCGGCCACCCTATCCAGGGCCTGGATTTTCTGAGCCGCCAGGCGGAAGGTTTCGCCCTCCATCCGGGCATCCACCGTGACCAGGAGCGGCACGCCGGATTCGAGAAGCTCACCCGCATTAACCAGGGATTCCGAAAAAACGAGAACCTCGTATATGCCGCTTGAATCCGAGAGCTGCACGAAGGCAAAACGGTTGCCCTTGGCGGAGGTCCGTTCCTGCTTGCCGATAACCGTGCCCGCAAGCAGCACACGCTCCGTCTTGCCATCCGCCAGGCGGTCAAAAAGATCCGCCGAAGCCGTCGCCTGTAGCCGCTCGAGCACGCTGGTATAGGCATCCAATGGATGCGCGGACAGATAAAAGCCGATGGCGTCGTATTCGCGACGGAGGCGCTCCATCATTGCCCATTCCGCCATTTCCGGAAGGAAATTGGCGGGCGCGCCCTCGCCTTCCTGAAAGAGAGTGGTTTGCTGGCTAATCCGGGCCTTCTGGGCCGCGCTTGCGTGGCTCATCAGGAACTCGATGCCGGCAAAAAGCTGCGCCCGGTTCGCCTGTAGCGAATCGAATGCCCCTGCCTGGACGAGGCTCTCGAATTGGCGCTTGTTCATTGCGCGTGGATCCAGGCGCGAAGCAAAATCGGTAACGTCCTGAAAGGGACCGTTTTGCACACGCTCCGCAACCAATTGCTCCATGGCATGTGCGCCGACGTTTTTCAAAGCCGCCAGCGCATAACGGATACCGGCGGTTCCCTCCTCCGTTGCCTCGACGGCAAAGGCCGCTTCCGAGCGATTGACGTCGGGAAGCAACAGCGGAACCCCAAGACGCGTAAGTTCCTGGCGAAAGCCTGCAAGTTTGTCGGTGTTGTTCAAATCAAGCGACATCAGCGCCGCCATGAACTCGACGGGATAATTCGCCTTCAGATAGGCCGTTTGATAGGCAACGAGCGCGTAGGCAGCCGCATGGGACTTGTTGAAGCCATAGCCGGCAAATTTATCGACCTGCACGAAGATGTCGGCCGCCTGTTTTTTCGGAACCCCCTTCGCAATGGCACCATCGAGAAAGTTTTGCCGCTGGGCTTCCATCTCGGACTTGATCTTTTTCCCCATGGCACGGCGCAAAATGTCGGCCGCGCCTAAGCTGAAGCCCGAAAGCACCTGGGCGATCTGCATAACTTGTTCTTGGTAGATGATCACGCCAAAGGTTTCCTTGAGGATACCTTCAAGAAGCGGGTGCAAATAATCCGGGTTTTCCCGCCCATGCTTGCAGGCAATGTAACGGGGGATGTTGTCCATCGGGCCGGGACGGAAAAGCGCAACAAGGGCAATGATGTCTTCGAAGCAGTCCGGCTGCATGCGCTTCAGCACATCTCGCATGCCGGAACTTTCCAATTGGAAAACCCCGGCGGTGTCGCCGAGACCAAGCATTGTGTATGTCTTTTCGTCGTCAAGCGGGATCAAAGAAAGGTCGATTTTTACGTCGCGCTTTTTCAAGAGATCCAGCGCCCGTGCGATGACGGTCAGGGTCTTCAGGCCAAGAAAATCGAATTTCACCAAGCCCGCTTTTTCGACATATTTCATCGAAAATTGCGTCACCGGCATATCCGAGCGCGGATCGCGGTAAAGGGGGATCAGCTCGGCCAGCGGACGGTCGGCGATGACGACACCCGCCGCATGGGTCGAGGCATGGCGGTAAAGCCCTTCCAGCTTCTTGCCAATATCGAGCAGCCGAACGACGGTGGAATCTTCTTCCTGCATGGCCTGCAGACGTGGCTCCCGCTCGATCGCTTCTTCGAGATGCACAGGGTCGGCCGGGTTGTAGGGCACCAATTTGCAAATCCGGTCCACCTGGCCATAAGGCATGCCAAGGGCGCGACCAACGTCGCGCAGCACGGCGCGCGCCTGCAAGGTTCCGAACGTGATGATCTGGGCGACGCGATCGTACCCGTATTTCCCCTGGACGTAGCGAATCACCTCGTCGCGCCGGTCCTGACAGAAATCGATATCAAAGTCCGGCATCGAAATACGTTCCGGGTTCAAGAAGCGCTCAAAAAGCAGGCCGAAGCGCAGCGGATCCAGATCCGTGATCGTAAGCGCCCAGGCAGCGACGGAACCCGCGCCCGATCCACGGCCGGGGCCAACGGGGATGCCTTCCCGCTTCGCCCATTGAATAAAATCGGCAACGATGAGGAAATAGCCCGGATAACCCATTCGAATAATGACATCGAGTTCGTATTCGAGGCGTTCGCGATAACGCTTTGCGAGCGTTTCTTTCTCCCCCGCCTCCATTGCTCCGGTATAGACCTGGGTAAGCAGGCGCGCTTCCAGGCCCGCTTCGGCCTGTTTGCGCAGCGCCTCCGCCTCGCTTTCTTTGCCAGCCGTCGGAAATGCCGGCAGGAAAGAGCTGTGCGCTTCCAACAGAAAGGCGCAGCGTTTGGCCACGACCAGCGTGTTCGCAATGGCTTCGGGCAGGTCTTCGAAAAGCGCCTGCATTTCATCGGCGGATTTAAAACGGTGCTCGGGCGTTAACCGGCGGCGGTCGCGCACGACGGTCTGTACACCCTCGGCAACGCAAAGCAGCGTGTCATGGGCCTCGAACATCGCTTCGTCCGAAAAAAACGCTTCGTTCGTGGCAACCAAGGGAAGGTCGTGCTTGTACGCAAGTTCGAGAAAGCGTTCTTCCGTCGCCTCTTCTTCCCGCAGCCCATGCCGCTGAATTTCGACGTAAAGCCGGGACGGAAAAATGCTGGCAAGCCGAAGCAGGGTTTCTTCCGCGGCGGCGGCCTGGTCTTCGAGAAGAAGCCGGCCGACCACGCCCTTCGGACCGCCGGTAAGGGCAATCAGGCCCTCGCTGGCACTTTCAAGATCGGCCAGCGTTACGCATGGATCCGTCTCCGAGGCCGATTCGAGATAGGCCCGGCTAACCAGGCGGAGCAGGCTTCGATAGCCCGCCTCGTTTTGCACCAGCAAAACCACGCTGTCCTGCGGACGGCGGCGTTTCTCCGGCGCCCGCTCTCCCTCCTCCGCCAGGGTGATCTGGCAACCGATGATCGGCTGAACCCCGGCCTCACACGCGGCAAGGGCAAATTCCAGCGCGCCAAAAAGATTGTTCGTATCCGTAACGGCGACCGCCGGCATCCCTTCGTCGCGGCAGCGCGCAACGAGGTCGGGAATTTTAAGCGCCCCTTCGAGAAGCGAATAGGCGCTGTGGACGCGTAAATGGATAAAATCGGCAGCGGGCATGCACTCATCCTGAGATAAGCACTTAGAATTTCACAGGCGGGCACATTTGTCAGTGCCTCAAGGAATGCAATATCAAGTTATCCACAGAAAAGCGTGCGATGCCTCACGCCGGAACGAGGTTGCCATCCTGAAGGGAAAGCGTGCGATCCATGCGTCCCGCCAATTCCAGGTTATGGGTAGCCACCAACGCCGCCAAACCGGCCTCGCGGACGAGGTGGACGATTTCCCGAAAGACGGTCTCCGCCGTCTTGTGATCCAGATTGCCCGTCGGCTCGTCCGCCAACAGAACCGCCGGACGGTTGGCGACGGCGCGGGCAATGGCGATGCGCTGCTGTTCGCCGCCGGAAAGTTCGGCGGGACGGTGCGTGGCGCGGGCCTCGAGGCCAAGCATTTCAAGAAGCGCCATCGCCCGACGAACGGCCTCCGGACGGGGCACGCCGGCGATCATTTGCGGCAAAACGACGTTTTCGAGCGCCGAAAATTCCGGGAGCAAATGGTGAAATTGATAAACAAAGCCCAGGTCGCGTCGCCGAATTTCGGTCCGTTCGGTATCGGAAAGGCGGCTTGAGGCGCGTCCCTTTATCGACACCTCACCGCTATCCGGCCGTTCAAGAAGGCCGGCAACGTGCAAAAGAGTCGATTTTCCGGCGCCCGAGGGCCCGAGCAGGGCAACGATTTCGCCGTCCCCAATGTCGAGAGAAGCATGGCGGAGCACGTCGAGACGCACCCCACCCTGCAAGTAGCTGCGCGTGACCCCTTCCAGGCGAAGGACCGGTTCACTCATAGCGAAGCGCCTCAACCGGATCGAGACGCGCCGCTCGCCAGGAAGGATAGAGGGTCGCAAGAACGGATAGGACAAGGCCCATCAACACGATGCCGATCACTTCCGTCCAATCGATTTTTACGGGCAAATGGGCGAGGAAATAAATTTCTGCAGCAAAAAGTTCCGTTCCGGTGAGCCGCTCAATCCAGCCGCGGATGGTTTCGATGTTCATGCTGAAGGCGATGCCCAGGACGAAACCGGCGACGGTCCCCGTCACCCCCACGCCGGCGCCGCAAAGGAAGAAGATGCGCATGACCATGCCACGCGTCGCCCCCATCGTACGCAGAATGGCGATGTCCTGGCCTTTGTCTTTTACCAGCATGATCAGACTGGAAATGATGTTGAAGGCTGCCACCAGAATGATCAGCGTCAGAATCAGGAACATGACGTTCCGCTCGACCTTGATCGCATTAAAGAAACTGGCGTTCGCCTGCTGCCAATTGTAGACGCGCGTGTTCCCGCCCGTCACGGCAGCAATGCGAAGGCCAAGTTCGTCAACCCGGTCGGGGTCGGCGATCATCACTTCGATTCCGGAAACCTTGTTCTTCAGGCGAAAGAAAACCTGTGCCGATTCCAGCGGCATGAAAATGAACGCGCTGTCATATTCGTACATGCCGACTTCAAAGGTCGCACCAAGGGTGTACCCGCGCATGCGCGGCACGGTGCCAAAGGCGGTTACGTTCCCTTGTGGCGATATCAAGGTGAGCGTGTCACCCACTTTCAAGCCAAGCTTTTCGGCCAGGCGATTGCCGAGAACAATACGATTGCCCTCGCCATAGGTGTCGAGACTTCCCTCAAGAATGTTTTCGGACACGATCTTCCGGGCAAGCAAATCTTCACGCCGAAGCCCATGCACCATGGCTCCGCGGGCGATGTCGTTCGCGGTTGCCATTACCTGGCCTTCGATCAAGGGGGTTGCCGCCTCAACCTCGTCAACGGCAAGGAGCCGCTCTTTCATGGCGTCGAAATCTTCCAGCGGCGCGCCGATGCCATAAACGCTGATATGCCCGTTCAGTCCCAAAATGCGGGTCAGCAATTCGTCGCGGAACCCCCCCATGACGGACATGACGATAATCAACGTCGCAACGCCAAGAGCGATGCCCAGCAACGAAAACCCGGCGATGATCGAAATAAAGCCTTCTTGCCGGCGCGACCGCAAATAACGCCCCGCCACCATCCGCTCGAAAGGGGAAAAGATCATGGTCAACCCACGAGTCGCGCAAGCGCCGATTCGACGGAAATTTCCTCGCTTTCGCCGCTGGCCCGGCTTTTCAGCTCGACGACGCCGGCGGCAAGCCCGCGCGGGCCGATGACAAGCTGCCAGGGAAGGCCGATCAGCTCCATCGTCGCGAATTTCACGCCCGCCCTTTCTTCGCGATCGTCGTAAAGAACCTCGACGCCCGCGGCCTGAAGCTTTTCATAAATTTCGTTGGCGGCAGTATCGCAAGCCCCATCCCCCACCCGCAAATTGACGAGGCCGACATGGAAGGGCGCCACCGGCTCCGGCCAAACGATCCCCTTCTCATCATGGGAAGCCTCAATGATGGCACCGACCAGGCGTGAAACTCCAATGCCATAGGAGCCCATCTCCACCGTGATTGCCTCGCCCTTTGGGCCGGTCACGGTCGCATTCATGGCTTCCGAATATTTCGTTCCAAAATAGAAAATGTGGCCGACTTCGATGCCGCGCGCTTCCCTCAAGCGATCCGGTGGCACGCCGCAAGTAGCGGGGTCGTGTTTTTCCTCGGCACTGGCATAGAGCGCACGCGTGCCTTCAATGTCATTGACATCCATGGAATCGAGTTCGGCATCGTAGAAAATCTTGCTTTCGCCCGTCTCCGCGAGGATCTGGAATTCCTGACTGAGACTGCCGCCGATGGCGCCCGGGTCGGCGCGCACGGCGATGGCCTTCAGCCCCATGCGGGCAAAGGTGCGCAAATAGGTCGTATGCATATTGTCGTAGGAGCGTTTTGCGCCATCAAAATCGATATCGAAGGAATAATTATCCTTCATCAGGAATTCGCGGCCACGCATGACCCCGAAGCGCGGGCGCACTTCATCGCGGAATTTCCACTGAATTTGGTAAAGGTTCTTCGGCAGGTCACGGTAGCTTTTGACGTATTGCCGGAAGATGTCCGTAATCATTTCTTCGTTCGTCGGGCCATAGAGCATTTCGTGCGCATGCCGATCGGAAAAGCGCAGCATCTCCTTGCCGTAATCGTCATAGCGGCCACTTTCGCGCCATAATTCCGCTGGCTGAACCGTCGGCATCAGGACTTCCTGACACCCGGCCCGGTCTTGTTCTTCCCGCACGATCCGTTCGACCTTTTTAAGGACACGAAGGCCTAAGGGAAGCCAGGCATAGATGCCGGCGCTTGTCTGGCGAACCAGGCCGGCCCGAAGGCTTAGCTGGTGGGAGATCACCTGCGCTTCGGCCGGCGTCTCTT
>JAJFGH010000150.1 GCA_021776275.1 Alphaproteobacteria bacterium
GACGACGTGGTCGCCGGGGGCAACCTTGGTAACGTTCTTGCCCACTTTTTCGACGACGCCGGCGCCTTCATGGCCGGGGACGAAGGGCAGGGGCACCGGGTAATACTGATCGCGGCACACGACGTCCGTGTGGCACATGCCGGCTGCGACGACCCGTACAAGGACCTCGTGGTCCTGGATATTCTCGTCGAGCTGGATTTTTTCAACCGCGAAGGGTTTGTTGGCTTCGCGTGCAATGGCAGCGGTAATTTCCATCGGATTTCCTCTCCTGAACGGCAATTTTCTTTGGACGGGCCATTCACCGGCGCATCCAGTTCTTTGATGCCAGGCTGTCCCTTGAAAGCAATCATGCGTCTTCCTGTCAGGGTCTGCAACCGGAAAATCGGTGGAATTTCAACCTATTCTCGTCCTTCGACCCAGGATGGCGGCGGTTGTCACGAATTCCTTGCCGACGCGCGGGATAGCGGATATGTAGCCGACATGCCAAAGATCGAGATCGCTCGCCGCGGATTGATGCTTGTGCTTTCGTCGCCTTCCGGGGCGGGAAAGACAACCATTGCGCGTGCCCTGCTTGAACGCGATTCCGATATCGCCATGTCCGTTTCCTATACGACGCGGCCGAAACGTCCGGGCGAGACGGAAGGCAAGGATTACCATTTTGTGGATGCGGCGGCTTTTGCGGAAATGGTGAAGGCGGGCGCCTTTCTCGAACATGCGGAAGTCTTCGGCAACGCTTATGGCACACCGAAGGCCGAAGTGGAGGCAAGCCTGGATGCGGGCCGCGACCTTCTGTTCGATATCGATTGGCAGGGGCATCGCGAATTGAAGCGAATGGCCGATGGCGATCTTGTCAGCGTTTTTATTCTTCCGCCTTCGACGGAAGAGCTGGCGCGCAGGCTGCATATCCGTGCTCAGGACAGCGAAGAAGTGGTGCAAAGGCGCATGGCGAAGGCGGAGGGAGAAATCCGTCACTGGGACGAATTTGGCCACGTCGTCATCAACGACGACCTCGAAGAAAGCATCGCCGCAATTCTTTCGATTTTACGCGCGGAACGGCTTCGCCGCGAACGCCGCACCGGGCTTCGGGACTTCGTTCGCCAGGGGCTCGGGGTTTAGGCCGCCGCTTTTGAAAGCGCCCGTGCCAAGGCGCAGAACTCCTCGATCGAGAGATCTTCGGCGCGGGCCGTTGGCAAAATACCGGTTTCTTCGAAAAGGGGCTCCACCGGCACGCCAAGGGTTTTCAGGCTGGCCCGCAACATCTTGCGGCGTTGTCCGAAGGCGGCTTGTGTTACGCGGCTAAGCAGCGTGATGTCCGCTTCGGCAAGGGGTTGGGGGCGTGTGCGGAAATGCAGGACGCTGGACGAAACCTTCGGTGGTGGGACGAAAGCCTTCGGTCCAATGTCGAAAAGCGACGTGATCTCCATACGCCATTGGGCAATGATGGAAAGTCGCCCATAGGTTTTGGACCCGGGTTTTGCGCAGAGCCGTTCCCCCACTTCTTTTTGGAACATGAGGACCATTTCCTCGACTTGTTCCGCTTCGTGCAGCCATTTCAGCAGCAGCGGCGTTGCGACGTTGTAGGGCAAATTGGCAACGATGCGCCGCGGGGGTGGTGCGATGTCGGTAAGTGCGACCGTTAGCGCATCGTCCTCTAAAATTTTAAGACGGCCATCGCTTTCCTGAACCAGGCTTTCAAGGGCGGCGACGCAGCGCGGATCCAATTCGATGGCGACCACGCGCTTGGCCTGGGCATCCAGCAATGCGCGCGTCAGGCCGCCGGGGCCTGGGCCGATTTCGATCACCGAGCAATCGCGAAGGTTGCCTGCTGCGTTTGCAATCTTTTGCGTCAAATTTGAATCGAGCAGGAAATGCTGGCCAAAGCGCCGTTTGGCGTTGAGGCCGAAAGCCTCGATCACCTCGCGCAAAGGCGGGCTCGCCGGGCCTTCCCCGTTGTTCATGGGGACGTTCGGGCGTGGCGGCGGCGTTCGGCGACCTCGAAGGCCAATCGAAGGGCTGCCACGAGGCTGGTTTCGTCCGCAATGCCCTGACCCGCGATGTCGAAGGCGGTGCCATGATCTGGCGACGTGCGGACGAAGGGGAGGCCAAGGGTGACATTGACCCCGCCTGAGAAGTCGATCGTTTTCAGCGGGATCAGCGCCTGGTCGTGATACATGCAAAGAACGGCGTCATGGGCCTCGCGTGCCTTGGCGTGAAACAGGCTGTCGGCAGGAAGCGGCCCTTGCGCCGCGATGCCGGCTTTCTGAAGGGCGGCGACGGCGGGGGCGATGATTTCGGCTTCTTCCCGGCCAAGCACGCCTGCTTCACCACCATGGGGGTTGAGGGCGGCGACGGCGAGGCGGGGGCGGGCGATGCCGAAATCCTGGCGCAGCCCATCCGCCACGATCTTGCCGCAAGCGACAATCCGGGCCGTCGTGAGGCTTTCGGCGACGGAGTGAAGGGGCACGTGAATCGTCACCGGCGCCACCCGGAGCCCCTCGGTCACCAGCAGCATGGCGGGTTCGGCGCCCTCGCCGGCGAGATCGGCCAGAAGTTCCGTATGGCCGGGAAAAGGGACGCCAGCCTTCGCCAGGCTTTGCTTGTGGATCGGGCCCGTGACAAGGGCGCTGGCCGTGCCGGCACGCACATAGGCCACTGCCCGGCGGATGGCATTAAGAATGGCGGGCACGTTTTCCGCCTCCGGTTTTCCAGGCTGGGGAGGCTTTGCAAGGGGTTGAGCCAGAACCGGCAGGCCCTTCGGAAAGGCGCTTGCCGCTTCGGCGGGGCTTTCGATGGGTGTCGTCACGGCGTTCAGGCCGAGATCGGTGGCCAAGCGGCGCAACCGCGCGATGTCGTCGAGAAGAAAAAAAGGCGGCAGGCGGTCCCGATGGTTCGCCCAGGCTTTTAAAGCAATCTCGCCACCGATGCCCGCCGGTTCACCCATGGTGAGTGCCAGTGGCAGGCAGTCGGAGCGGGGCGTCATAATCGAACGTCTACGAAAGCCGTGCGGCGAAGATCAAGAAGGTAGCGACGCGAAAGAAGCTCCAGCTTCTCCAGCATGAGATTCAATTGAACCTGCTGGCGGTCGTCGGTAGGGCCAGCGGCGTTCGGGCGATCGCAAACCATAAGAAGATGGATTCCGGCTTCGCTCTGAACCGGTTCGCTCGGCACGCCTACGGGAAGGGTTTTCACGGCCTCGCGTAAGGTGGGCGCGAGCGCGCTTAACTGGACGACGCCAAGACTGCCGGACATCGGTGTTCCGATTAACTCCGCAGTCCGGTTCATCGCGGTGCAACCGCTCAGCTTTGCCTTTTCGGCTTGTGCCGCAGAAAACTGGGCCGCCACTTCGGCCGGACCGGCGTTGTTCGGAAGGGGAAACAGGATTTGGCTCAACCCGATCGAGTCGTATTCAGTCGTTTCGCCAACCTTGCGCTGGTCCCGAAGCCACAACAGGTGGTATCCGTCTTCGGTACGAATCGGCGCGGAAATTTCGCCAAGCTTCATTTGCTGGACCACCTGGTCCAAGGCCGGCGCCAATTGCCCCTGTCGGACCCAACCAAGTTCGCCACCGGAAAGGGCCGTCACGCCTTGGGAGAATTGCCGGGCGAACCGGGGAAAATTCTTGCTGGTGCGGGCCTCGTTGCTGAGGCGCTCGACCGTTTCGCGGACAGCGTTTTCAAGGGTTGGGTCGTCGATCGGCAGAAAAATCTCCGAGACGGAATATTCCGGTGCGCCTTCATATTGCTGCAATCGGCTTACCTGCTCATCGACTTCATCGTCACTGACGATGACCCTTGGATAAAGCCGATTGCGCACAATCTTTTCCCAAGCAAGCGATGCACGGACTTGCGTAAAGATCGTCGAGGCGGGGATGCCCTCTTGGTTGAGTGTGGCCTCAAGCTCGCCATCCGAAATGCCGTTTCGACTCTCGATGCGGCGCATGGCCGATTCCATTTCTTCGTCTTCGATCGTAATTTCGAGACGCTTGGCTTCTTGAAGCTTCAGCTGCTCATCAATCAAGGTGCGTAAAATTTCCGGGATCATTCGACGGAGGGTCTCCGTCGAGCCGCGAAGGTTTGCCGTAAACGCAATTAGGCGTACGCGGGCATCCAGGTCGAAGTCCGAGATGACGTCTTCATTGACGACGGCGATGATGCGATCTAGTGGCACATAAGCGTACGCATAGGTCTGGATAAATAATAAGCTGAGCA
>JAJFGH010000016.1 GCA_021776275.1 Alphaproteobacteria bacterium
CAATGAGGAAAGAAAAAGGAGCGTAAAGACCGGCGGTCCCCGCCACCTTGCCGATCAGCACATAGATGCCGGCGCCGATGGTGGTGCCGAGCCCGTAAAGGACGATCAGCGGTAGGCTGAGGCTGCGCTTGAGTGTCGGAACATCGGCCATGGCAATCTGCGTGGGGGGGCATCGCATATCTGCGCGGTTTGATCCGTCTTACAATCGGTCGATCTCGTATTCCTCGACGGAATAGCCGAGCAGGGCAAGTCCCTCTTCGATGTAATCGCCAAGCATCGGCGTGCCGACAAGATAGGAAACGGCCTTGTCGTCATGGGCGTCGCGCGCTTCTTGCAGGACCTCCGGCCAATCCTCGGCCTTGTAGTCTTCGCGTCCCAGCCACATCAGCGCCAGCACTTCGACGATTTCGTCGTCGTTCAAAATTTCCAACGCGCTGACCAATTCGACATAGGTGGGATCGTCGGCATAATCCTCAAGAATCTCGATGTCTTTGTCGTCGGTCGGATTGTCGCCGGTATCCAGGCCTGCCGGCGCCACCTTCACGTCGAACTCGCGCGCCTTGACGATGATGTAGAAGATTTTTTCCGGGCTTGTCGTTAACACGTTCTCGTTGTTTTCCGGCTCGGCCAAGATGCTTCCTCCTAGGGTTTCTTCTCAACTATGGGCTTCGGCAAGGGGCATGGCAAGCTGGTGAGGAGGGAAGCCTCTTGCCGAAATGTATCGTTTGAAAATCTAATGTCGCCGCATGCGCTTATTATCAGCGGGCCTCTCCGCGCTCGCGTTCGATGACAACGGCAAGGCCTTGGCCGACGCCGATGCACAGGGTGACCAGCGCGTAGCGCCCGCCCGTGCGATGAAGCTGGCGTAAGGCCGTCAACGCCAGACGGGCGCCCGAACAACCGAGGGGGTGGCCCAGGGCAATGGCACCGCCATTGGGATTGATGCGGGCGTCCTCCGCAGACAAGCCCAGCTGCTTTAGGCAGCCAAGCACTTGTACGGCAAAGGCCTCGTTTATTTCTATGACGTCGATCTCTTTGAGAGAAAGCCCTGCCCGTTCCAGCACCTTTTGGATGGCCGGTACGGGGCCTAGCCCCATAATTCTAGGCGGCACGCCAACAACGGCCGAGGCTACAACGCGGCCTATCGGCTCGATATTTGCGCGTTCGCCCATGTCGCGACTGCCGATCAGCAACACGGCCGCGCCGTCATTGAGGCCGCAGGCATTGCCCGCGGTCACGACGCCGCCGTCGAACAGCGGGGATAATTTTTCCAACATGTCCAGAGTAGTCTGGGGGCGTGGATGTTCGTCCTCGGCCACGACAACGGGCGGCTTCTTTTTGCCGGCCGGAACCGAAATAGGATGGATTTCACCGTCGTAGAAACCGGCCGTCTTCGCCGCCATGTATTTGGCTTGGGACGCGACGGCGAAGGCGTCCGCTTCTTCGCGGGATATGTTCAGTTCACGCGCCACGTTGTCGGCCGTTTCGGGCATGGAATCATTGCCGTGCTCCGCTATCAGTCTGGGATTTGGAAAGCGCGCGCCGATAGTGGTGTCATGAATCTTTATACTGCGGCTATAGGGGCTTTCGGCCTTGGCAATCGCGAAGGGCGCACGGCTCATGGTTTCCACGCCGCCGGCTATCAACAAATCGCCTTCCTTGCAGGTCACGGCGCGTGCCGCATCCACCACGGCAGCCAATCCAGAGGAACAGAGCCGATTGACGGTTATCCCCGCCACCTCGACCGGCAAATTTGCCAGCAAACCAGCGTGACGAGCGACGTTGCGACTGTCCTCTCCAGCCTGATTGGTGCAGCCGAGAATAACATCTTCTACCTGGTGGGGCTGGAAGGGCGAGCGCGCCACCAGGGCGCGGATAAGCTCGCTTGCCAGATCATCGGGACGAACAGACGCCAGCTTGCCGGCGATGCACCCAATCGGCGAGCGCAAGCCGTCATAGATATACGCGTCGAGCATAGTGATAGGTCCTCCGCACCTAAAAAATTTGCCCGTCCGAACAAGGGGGAAATGCCGGCACGGCCCATAAACTCTACACTATCCGGAGGCCTCTTTGAGGGCTTTGTCAGAGCAAACGGGCCGGGCCCCGGCCTTGTGGATTTTCGCTAAGCAGGACGGCTTGAGGCAAAAGCGTGCAGAGAAAAAGGCGGGTTGGCGGTGCAGCTAGTCCTCTGCGAACCTGTCTCCACGGAAAGGATTTTTCATCCCAGAAGGGTATGGAATGCTACACTTTCCCCCGGGTCATTTGGCCTGACAGCGCCGGAGAGGGTGATGAGCGGCCATTGGTTTGGAAGAAAGCGGATTGGCTGGGGCATCCGCCCGACGAGCTGGGAAGGTTGGGCCGTCGTTCTCATTTGCACCGCCGTGGGGGTCGGGGCTTATTTCTATTTCTGGGCCACGGGCGAGAGGCTTGTCTTCGCCATTCTACTGGCCGTCGATGTGGCCGTCTTCGGCGGCATTTGCTGGGCCAAGTTTGACCGGAGAGAGCGTGCGTAATTTGTTTTGCCTATTTTGGCGCCTCTTTTTCTTCAAGCTTACAGGCCGCAAACCAAGAGCCGTGCATTTCTGATAACAGGCCATGCAAATGGGTGCCGACGAACAGCAATTGCTCGATAATTTTTTTGCCGGAATCGCGCGCGACAGCATCACCGCCTTTATTCGTGCCGTCGTGGAGCAGCCGCAATTGATGGAGGGGCTGCAAGGCATCGATTTGGTGGCCGACGATGTCGCGGCCTTTGCGCAAACGAAAGGCTTCGCTTTTTCCGCCAACGACCTGGAAGCCTTTCTCGAAGACCGGATGGAAAAAGAACTGGGCGCAGCGGAACTGGATTTACGCCGGGCGTTTCAGGACCGTTCCGATCGCGGCAAAATTCCAGCGCCCGTTTCCATGAACAAAACCGCTGCCATAAAAGAGCATGCGCTCGATTTTACTTCGGAGTCCGATAAAAACCTTTCCCTGGATCGCGCAGAAATCCTTAAAGGCGGCGTCGCGATCATCCGTCAGGCGCCGGCAATCGCTCGTCTGACGTCGGTTTTACGGGAAATTCTGGAAGAACATTTCAAACCTCACAATCCGCTCGTTGCCCATGAAAAACTGAGCGCTGCACCCTATAAGGCGCACGTCGATGCGGCCTACGAAGCCCTGCTGGCAGAGAAACGGATCCCCCCCATCCTTACCGCCTTCATGGAAGAAATCGGCGTTCCCCCAAACCAGACCTTTTTTGAATGGCCCGGCTTCCGTCTGACATTCCCTCATGGCAGCCAGCCGCAAGGCTATTACCGCACCACCTGTTCCGGTTCGCTGCCGCCCCACCGCGACACCTGGTACGGGTCGCCCAGGCAACAGATTAATTTGTGGGGGCCGATCTATCCTTTGGAAACGAACGAGACCCTTCGCGTGCTATCCGCTTACTATTATCGGAGCATCAAAAACAGCTCCCGGGGTTACGACGTTTGGCGCAATGCCGTGGGCCTCAATCTTTCTCCCATGTTGCGCGAGCATGTGGACGCCTCAAATCCCATCGCGCCGCCTCTGGCAATGGGCGATGTCATGGCTTTTGCCGCTCACCACCTTCACCACAGCGCCTTGAACCAGCGCAAGACGACACGC
This sequence comes from Alphaproteobacteria bacterium, assembly GCA_021776275.1. Lineage (GTDB taxonomy): Bacteria > Pseudomonadota > Alphaproteobacteria. The sequence goes on from JAJFGH010000016.1 coordinate 3,628, forward strand.
GTCACCTTTGAATTCCGCCTTCTTTGCAAGGAAGACAAAGGGGCGAATTATGTCCCACCCAATATTGATTATTTTGGTTTTGGGGAAATCTACAAAGGCTGGTTCCAAAGCGATGGAGAGAAAGTATTTCATAAGCCCTGAGCATGCGCGGCCGCTGCGGCGGCTCGGCAGCCACTCCCAAAATCGTGCAGAGAAAAAGCGGGTTGGCGGAGGGAGTGGGATTCGAACCCATCTCCATGGAAAGGATTCTCCATACTCGAAGGGTATGGATATTATACTTTGTCTCAAGCCGGTTTCGCCTGACAATGTTGACAGGCGGTCGATTAAATCCAGTGAAGTTTTCTTAGCAGAAAAAACTCGAAGACCCCCAACACGACGACACCGGCCGACACGATCGCAAAGGACCAGGGATTTTCCGTTCCAGGTATGCCGCCAACGTTGATACCGAGCAGCCCGGTTAACAGAGACAAAGGAAGAAAAATACCCGCGACCACCGACAACACATAAATGACCCTATTCATCTGATCCGTAAGCCGTGATGCTAGCTCATCGGCCAGCACAGCCCCTTTCTCGCGAATCGATTCCAAGTCCTCCACGTACCTGGTCAAGCTGTCCGCCGTCTCGCGCAGGCGACCGCGCGATCTCTCGTCGAGGACCGCGTTCTGAAAGGTTGAAAGATGCGCCATCGCATCGCGCTGGGGTATTAAATACCTGCGCAACGCTATGGTTTGCCGGCGAATGTCCATCAAACGAGACCGAAGCTCCCGATTTTGGGTGGTCACAATTTGGTCTTCCAATTCGTCCGCCCCATCGGAGAGATCGGAAAGGACCGATGCCATACGCTCCACCAGCCCGTCCGCCAAGTCCGCGATCAGTTCCGCAACGGAACTCGGGCCACGGCCGTTCTCTATTTTTTCTTTCAGGTCGTTAACCGCCATCAAAGGGCGCCGCCGGACACTGATGACACGGTTTCCCTCGGCCCACAGGCGAATTGACACCATGTCTTCCGGGTTGGCGCCCGGGCTCAGGTTCACGCCCCGCATATTCAATAAGAGCCCGCCGGGAAACTCGACGCACCGGGGGCGGCTTTCGTTTGCTGACAGCGCCTCTTGCACCAGGGGTTCAAGACCGCTTTCCTCAAGCAGCCAACTTTGGGCTTTAGGACAGGACCTATTCAGGTGTACCCAGAGGATGGCGTCTCTTGGAATTGGGTTTCCCAGGTCCTGCCAGTCGAGCGATGTTCCGCCCCCCTGCCCGTCGAGCAGGTAGGCGCATATAAGTCCGTCAGCGCTCATCGTTCCAGTCCTCCTTAGCGCCACCATCTCCAGAACCGGCCATTTTTAGATCACGACTCTTCGATCGGGGCGTCCACGTAATCGCCCGGGCCCAGTCCCTCGATATGTTCTTCACGGAAGGCTTCGATCGCCGTGGAGACCGTTTCGACGTTGGCAAATCGTGCGATGTGAAATAGCGCGTCACCCTCGTTGACCACGGGAAGATTGGTCCGGCCGATGACGATACCCGTGGCCGATGCGCAAACAAGATGTTCGTTGTTTCCGAAAGGGTCCGCAACCCTGCCCAAGGCATCGCCTTCCTGGACTTGATTGCCCGTTTTTATAGTGTGGCTAAAGATGCCACTCTGGGGCGCCCGGACCCAAGTCGATGACCGCGCTTCAATAACCTCGGCAATTTTTTTCAGGTTTTTCGCAGCTGGAAGCATCTCCAAGGCGCGCATAACATTCCCGATGCCCCTCACGCCCGCGCGGCTGGCAAGGGTATCAAAACGCAAAGCTTCGCCGGCTTCGTAAAGGAGCATGGGGATACCGGCGTCGGCGGCAAATTGCCGAAGCGAACCGTCTCTTAGATTTGCGTTGATGACCACCGGCGTTCCAAAAGCTTTGGCCAGCGCCTCTGTTTCCGGGTCGTCAAGGTTCGCCCGGATGTGGGGATGGTTTGTCCGGTGGAACGATCCTGAGTGAAGGTCGATGCCATGGGTGCATTTTTTGACAATTTCTTCGGTGAATGTGTGGGCCAGGCGCGCCGCGAGAGAGCCGTGGGGCGAGCCCGGAAACGATCGGTTCAGATCGCGGCGATCCGGCAGGCTTCGGGAGTGGGTGACGAAGCCGAACACATTGACGATGGGCACGCAAATGAGAGTTCCCCGCAGCCGTTTCAACGCCGAGCCATGAAGCAGTCTTCGGATGATATCGACGCCAGTGATTTCGTCGCCGTGGATGGCCGCCGAGACAAAAAGTATGGGCCCCGGCTTACGTCCTCGCACAACGTGGACCGGCATTGTCATGGGGGTGTAGGTCGATTGAGCGGGAAGAGGCAGATCAAGGGTAACTCGTTCCCCGGGAGCGATGTCCGTGCCACCGATAGAAAAGATTTCGGCCACGCCTAGCCTTTCCCCCGGGTCTTGGTCTTATTGGGTTTGGCATTCTTTTCAATGAACTGAATGATCAGATCGGCAACATCCTTGCCTGTTGCCGTTTCGACGCCCTCCAGACCGGGCGACGAATTCACCTCCATCACAAGCGGGCCATGGTTAGAGCGCAACAGGTCGACACCGCAAACATTGAGACCCAGGATTTGAGCTGAGCGGACGGCTGTCGATCGCTCCTCAGGTGTAATTTTTATAGGCGCCGCGGTACCGCCCCGGTGCAGGTTGGAGCGGAAATCACCTTTCGCGCCGGTTCTCATCATGGACGCGACGACCTTATCCCCGACAACGAGACATCGAATATCCGACGAGCCGGCTTCCTTGATAAATTCCTGCACCAGAATATTTGCCTTAAGGCCCGCAAAGGCCTCGATCATGCTTTTCGCCGAATTGTGGGTATCGCCGAGAACCACCCCGACGCCCTGTGTCCCTTCGAGAAGTTTGATTACGACCGGGGCTCCGCCGACCATCTCTATCAAATCTTCTGCTTGCCGCGTGCCGTGGGCAAACCCAGTTACCGGAAGTCCGATACCCTTTCTGGAGAGCAGTTGCAGGCTGCGAAGCTTGTCCCGCGACCGGCTAATGGCGACGGACTCGTTCAGGGGATAGACAGCCATCATCTCGAATTGTCTCAGGACCGCAGTTCCGTAAAGGGTGATTGACGCCCCAATGCGTGGGATAACGGCGTCGAAACCGGACAAACTTTCACCGCGATATCTGATTTGGGGTTTATGGGACGTTATGTTCATGTAGACCCTAAGGGTATCGATCACCTGAATTTCGTGACCTCTCTTCTCGGCCGTTTCCACCAACCTTTTGTGGGAATATAGATTGGGGTTGCGTGCTAAAAGCGCGATTTTCATTTTAGCTGTTCCTGTCTCGGGTTCGCGCCTGCCGTTTGGCTCCGGAGGAGATCGCTTTTGTCTTGTGACGGCGGCCTGCCACATAGGACCGGGTGGGATCGACGATAAGGCCTTCCATCGCGGTGCGGCCGAGCAAGAGCCGAAACAGCATGCTATCACGATTGGTCAGGGTTGCTTCGATTTTCCATTCCATTTCCCCTAATCTAATTATGGTTTCGATGGCGTATCGTCTCTCCCGATGACCACCGGAATCAGAGACCATACGGCGATCCAGGACATCAGCGATGCAAATTACAGCCGGATGCGTTTTGCATTGGAGCGGGTGGACGCCGAACCGAACACGCTGGCGACCCTTTTCCTCGAACGGTTCGGTGAAATAGGCGTGGATGGCCGAGGTTCGGGCGCCGGTATCGATTTTCGCCTTGATGGCCTCAACGCCGAGGGTTGGAAGCGAAACCCATTCCCGCCAGCCTACAACCTGTTTTTCCGTCTGTACCAAATGAAGGGCTTTCTTGCGGATGTTGATTAAACTTTGCACCAAAAGACTTCGCTACTCCAAACTAATACCACTTTGTTTCCAACGGCCAAGTTTTCGCGGCGGAGCAGGCAGTTTAAGAAAACAAGTCTCAGAAAGGCCAGGCAACCTCGCTTTCCGGCCGCCCATCGGCGCCGCTCGACGCAGGCAGCCATGCGAAAATGTCGTGGCGGTTGAGATGCCGCCCCGCGGAGCGCCCCTATTCGCAACAACGCTCGGCAGTCACACCCGGAAGTCGTGCAGAGAAAAAGCGGGCTGGCGGAGGGAGTGGGATTCGAACCCACGATAGGGCGTTAACCCTATACGCACTTTCCAGGCGCGCGCCTTCAACCACTCGGCCACCCCTCCGGCGCAGCCAAGATGGCCATTCGTGCGCCTTTGTGCAAGTGGAGCGTCGCCATGGATGCGCCGGTTGCCAAGCCGGGCGAAGCCTTTAAAGTCGGGCTTGGTATTTTCGGCAAGGAGAGACGGTATGCGCCATCGCCTTCGACAGGCAGGACGCGGGCTTGGCTGGGCGCTGCTGGTGTGCGCGCTGCTGGCCTTCGGCGGCGGGCTGCAGCCATGGGTTGGGGGCGGCGCGTTCCAGGCGTTGGCCCTTGGCGAGCTTTGGTACCATTTGGATGCCGCCAGCCTGAACGCGCTTCAGGCCTTCGTTCAGCGTTACCTGCATCCCGTGATCTGGGAAGTCGGTGCCTTGCGGCTTCTTTTGCTGCCTGCCTGGGCGGTTTTTGGCGTTGTCGGCGGGGCCCTTGCCTGGCTTTTACGGCGCGGCTAAGGCTTAGTCGTCGCCGACCTTTAACGCCTCGAGGAAGGCGCGTTTCGGAATTTCGACATTGCCGAAGGCGCGCATCTTCTTCTTCCCCTTCTTCTGTTTTTCAAGAAGCTTGCGTTTGCGGGTGGCGTCGCCGCCATAGCATTTTGCCGTGACGTCCTTGCGAAGGGCGTTGACCGTTTCGCGGGCAATGATCTTGCCGCCGATGGCGGCTTGCAGCGCCACCTTGAAAAGCTGTCTCGGGATCAGGGTCTTCAGGCGCTTGCACATGGCGCGCCCGCGCGCTTCCGCATGGGCGCGATGCACGATCATGGCCAACGCATCTACCGGCTCGTTGTTCACCAGGATCGAAAGCTTCACCAGATCGCCTTCCTCATAGCCGTCCATCAAGTAATCGAAACTTGCATAGCCGCGCGAGACGCTTTTCAGCCGGTCGTAGAAGTCGTAAACGATTTCGTTCAGCGGCAGCCGGTAGACGACCATCGCGCGGCTTCCGGCATAGGTCAGGTCGATCTGGACGCCGCGGCGTTCCGTGCACAATTGCAGCACCGGACCCAGATAGTCGTCCGGGACCAGTATCGTCGTCTTGATCCAGGGTTCTTCGATGCGGGCAATGCGCACCGGGTCGGGCAGATCCGCCGGGTTGTGCAACGCCTCGATTTCGCCGCCGGTCATGTGGACGCGGTAGATGACGGATGGCGCCGTCGTAATCAAATCCAGATTGAACTCGCGCTCCAGCCGCTCGGTGATAATTTCCATATGCAACAGGCCGAGATAGCCGCAGCGGAACCCAAAGCCGAGGGCGGCGGAGGTTTCCGGCTCGAAGGCAAAGCTGGCGTCGTTCAGCCGAAGCTTCGCCAGGCTTTCCCGAAGCTGTTCGAAATCGGCGGCGTCGACCGGGAAAAGGCCGCAAAAAACGACCGGAATGCTTGGCTTGAAGCCAGGAAGGGCCGTGGCCGTCGGCCGCTTTTCCTCGGTTAGGGTGTCGCCGATGCGGCAATCGGCGACGGCCTTGATGCCGGCGGTCAAAAAGCCGATCTCGCCGGGGCCCAATTCCCCGATCAAATCCGGTTTCGGCGTATAGACGCCGACACGGTCGACCCCATAGGTCGCGTCCGCCGCCATCATGCGGATCTTCATGCCCGGCTTCAGCCTGCCGTCGCGCACGCGCACCAAGATGACAACGCCAAGATAGGCGTCGTACCAGCTGTCGATGAGCAGGGCCGAAAGCGGTGCGTCCACATCCCCTTTCGGCGGCGGCAGTCGGTGGACAAGGGCTTCCAGCACCGCCTCGACGCCGGCGCCGGTTTTTGCCGAAACGGAAAGGGCGTTTTTGGGGTCCAGCCCGATCACCTCTTCGATCTGGGCCATGATGCGCTCGGGCTCGGCCGCGGGCAAATCGATCTTGTTGAGGATGGGCACGATTTCGTGGTCGTTTTCGATCGCCTGATAGACGTTTGCCAGCGTCTGCGCTTCGACGCCCTGGCTGGCGTCGACGACCAGGAGCGAGCCTTCGCAAGCGGCGAGCGAGCGGCTGACTTCATAGGCAAAATCCACATGTCCCGGCGTGTCCATGAGGTTGAGCTCATAGGTCTCGCCATCCTGCGCCTTGTAGTTCAGGCGCACCGCATGGGCCTTGATCGTGATGCCGCGCTCGCGCTCCAGATCCATCGTGTCCAGCACCTGCTCGTGCAGCTCGCGCTCGGTCAACCCGCCGCAAAGCTGGATCAAACGATCCGCAAGCGTCGATTTGCCGTGGTCGATATGGGCGATGATCGCGAAATTTCGGATCCGGCTTGGGTCTGTCATTGGAGGCCTTATAGGGGCTTGGGTGGCCTTCGCGCAACGGTCGGATTGCGTCTAGGCCGCCTCCAGGGCGAAGGCGGCCTTGATCAGCGCCTTCGTATAGGCCGCTTCGGGGGCGGAAAAAATCCGTTCCGCCGGCCCGGCTTCGACCAGGCGGCCGTCTTTCAAGACCATGACCTCGTCGGCAAGGGCGCGGACGACCTTCAAATCGTGGCTGATGAAAAGATAGGCGAGGCCGTGGCGCGCCTGAAGTTTGCGCAAAAGATCGACGATCTGCGCCTGCACGGAACGGTCGAGCGCCGAGGTCGGCTCGTCCAGGACCAGCAGTTTCGGTTTCAGGGCGATGGCGCGGGCGATCGCGACCCGCTGGCGCTGGCCGCCGGAAAATTCGTGGGGGTAGCGGTGCCGCGTCGCGGGGTCGAGGCCGACCTCGGCAAGGGCCGCTTCGATGCGGGCAACCCGCGCGTTCGGGCTTTCATCGGCGGCGTGGACGCGAAGCCCCTCTTCGATAATTTGCCCGATCGAGAAGCGCGGGCTTAGGCTGCTGAAGGGGTCCTGAAAGACGATCTGCATTTCCTTGCGAAGGGCGCGAAGATCGTTTTGGGAAACCCGTTTTAAATCCCTTCCTTCAAAGGCGATTTGGCCGCCGCATTTTTGCAGCCGCAACAGCGCCAGCGCCAGGGTCGTTTTGCCTGAGCCGCTTTCGCCGACGACGCCAAGGGTCTGGCCCGCGCGCACGCAAACGGAAACGCCGTCCACCGCTTTTACGTAATCCACGTTTCGCTGCAACAGCCCCTTCTTGATCGGGAACCAGACGCGGATGTCCTCGGCCGCCATCATGACCGGCGCGCGGGCGTCGCCGTGGGCGGGCTTGCCGCCGGGCTCGGCCGCCAGCAGCATTTTCGTGTACGAGTGGCGCGGCGCTTCGAAAAGCCGCTCCGTTTTTTCCGTCTCGACGATCCGCCCTTCATGCATCACCGCGACCCGGTCCGCCATCTTGTGAACGATGCCCAGATCGTGGGTGATGAGCAGCATCGCCATGCCGAGTTTTTCCTGAAGTTCTTTCAGCAGTTTCAGGATCTGCGCCTGGATCGTCACGTCCAGCGCCGTCGTCGGCTCGTCGGCGATCAAAAGGTCCGGCTCGTTGGCCAGCGCCATGGCGATCATGACGCGCTGGCGTTCGCCGCCGGAAAGCTGATGCGGATAGGCGTTGAGGCGGGTTTTAGGATCGCGCAATTGCACCAGGCGCAGCAATTCCAACATGCGTGCCTCCGCCGCCTTGCCGCCAAGGCCCTTGTGCAGGGCCAGGGCTTCGCCAATCTGCTTGCGGATGGTGTGCAGCGGGTTCAGCGACGTCATCGGTTCTTGAAAAATCATGGCGATGCGCCCGCCGCGCAGGCGTTGCAACTCGCGCGTCTTCGCGCCGATCACCTCGCGCCCCTCGACGCGAATGCTGCCGGCGGGATGGCGCGCATGGGGATAGGGCAAAAGCTGCAGGATCGAAAGCGCCGTCACCGATTTGCCCGACCCGCTTTCGCCGACCAGCGCCACTGTCTCGCCCTTGTGAACGGTCAGCGAAACGTCGCGAACGGCCGCGACCTCTTTCGGGCCGCTGCCGAAGGTCACGGCCAGATTCTCGATTTGAACGAAAGGCGCGGCTTCGGTCATGGCTGGGTCTTTCTCGGGTCGAAGGCATCACGGACGGCCTCGCCGATGAAGATCAGCAGCGTCAGCATGATGGCCAGCACGACGAAGCCGCTGATGCCGAGCCAGGGCGCCTGCAAATTCGCCTTTCCTTGGGCCAGCAATTCGCCGAGGGAGGCGGAGCCCGGCGGCAGCCCGAAGCCGAGGAAGTCAAGCGACGTCAGCGTGGTGATGGACCCGCTTAGGATGAAGGGCAGGAAGGTCAGCGTCGCCACCATGGCGTTGGGCAGCACATGGCGGAACATGATCGTCCCGTTGCGCACGCCAAGCGCCCTTGCGGCGCGGACGTAATCGAAATTGCGCGCCCGCAGAAACTCGGCGCGCACGACGCCGACCAGCGCCATCCAGCTAAACAACAGCATGATGCCAAGCAGCCACCAGAAATTCGGCTCGACGACGCTGGAAAGGATGATCAACAGAAACAGCACCGGCAGCCCCGACCAGATTTCGATGAAGCGTTGGAAAAGAAGATCCGTCCAGCCGCCGAAATAGCCCTGGACGGCGCCTGCGGCGACGCCGACGAGGGAGCTGAAAAGGGTCAACGCCAGGCCGAAAAGAACCGAGATGCGAAAGCCGTAAATGGCCCGCGCCGCCACGTCCCGGCCCTGGTCGTCGGTGCCGAGCCAGTTTTCGGCGGAAGGTGCCGTCGGCGCCGGCTGGGTCAGGCCATAATTGATCGTCCGCGGGCCATATTCGATCAAGGGCCACAGGATCCATCCCTTTGCCGCGATCTGCTCGGCGATATAGGGGTCGCGGTAGTCGGCCTCCGTTTCAAATTCTCCGCCGAAGGTGGTTTCGTCGTAGCGGGTAAGAATCGGAAAATACAGGCCACCATCGTAAGAAACGGCAAGGGGCCGTTCGTTGGCGATGGTTTCCGCGAACAGGCTGGCGAGAAAGAGAGCAAGGAAAAGCCAAAGCGAGAAAAAGCCACGCCGATTGGCGCGAAAATTCCAAAGGCGCCGCCGTGTAAGCGGTGTGATGGCAAAGCCGAGAAAGCGGTCTTCGGACATCGCTTATTCCCCGCGCGTTCCGAAGTCGATCCTTGGATCGACGATGACGTACATAAGATCGCCAAGCAAATTCATCAGCAGGCCCAGAAGCGTGAAGAAATAAAGCGTGCCGAACATCACCGGGTAGTCGCGGTTGATGGCCGCTTCGAACCCAAGCAGGCCCAAGCCATCCAGCGAGAAAATAACCTCGATCAGCAGCGCGCCCGTGAACAGCACGCCGACGAAGGCGCCGGGAAAGCCCGCAATCACGATCAGCATGGCGTTCCGGAAGACGTGGCCATAAAGGACGCGCCGTTCGCTCAGGCCCTTGGCCCGGGCGGTGACGACATATTGCTTGTTGATCTCTTCGAGAAAGGAATTTTTCGTCAGCATCGTCAGACTGGCGAAGCCGCCAATGACCATGGCCAACACCGGAAGCGCCAAATGCCAGAAATAATCGAGGATGCGTGCCGGCCAGCTAAGCGTATCCCAGTTTTCCGAAACCAGTCCGCGCAAGGGGAAGATATCGACAAACGTACCGCCGGCAAAAAGCACGATTAGAAGAATCGCGAACATAAAACCCGGAATCGCATAGCCGACGATGATGACCGAGCTTGTCCAGATGTCGAAGGGCAGGCCGTCCCGGACCGCCTTGGCGATGCCAAGCGGGATGGAAATCAAATAGACGAGCAGCGTCGTCCAAAGCCCAAGCGAGATCGAAACCGGCATCTTGTCGATGACAAGGTCGACAACGGAACGGTTGCGGAAAAAACTTTCGCCGAAATCGAAGCGCGCATAATTGTCCAGCATGTCGAAAAAGCGCTGGTGGGCGGGCTTGTCGAAGCCGTAAAGCTTTTCGAGATGTTGAACAAATTCCGGATCCAGGCCTTGGGCGCCGCGATATTTGCTGGTCGTGCTTTCCGCCGCCGCCTTGCCCTTGGGGGCGTTGCCGATGGGCGCCTCGCCGGTGCTTGTGCCGGCGAGGCGCGCCGTTGCACCGACGTCGATGCCCTGGATTTGGGCGATCAGCCGTTCCACCGGGCCGCCGGGCGCTACCTGAACGACGGTGAAATTGATCACCATGATCCCGAACAGCGTCGGAACGATCAGCAAAAGCCTACGGAGGATATAGGCAAGCATGGCGTGCGCTTAAGGTTGTGAAGGTTGGTTGCGAAAAACGCGAAGGCGGGCGTCTTTTTCCGGGTCGATCCACCAATCGTTGAAGCCAAGGGCGTATTTCGGCGGCTTCGCCGGCCGCCCAAAGCGATCCCAGTAGAGCACGCGGAAATGCTGAATGTACCAATGGGGCACGACGTAATGTCCCCACAGCAGCACCCGGTCCAGCGCCCGGGTGCGCGCGATCAGGCTGGCGCGGTCCGGGGCGTTGATCAGCAATTCGATCAATTCGTCGACGACCGGGTCGGCAATGCCGACGAGATTGCGGCTGCCTGGCGTGGCGGCCGCCGCGCTTGACCAATAGCCGCGCTGTTCGTTGCCGGGCGAAAGCGACTGGCCGAACCCGGCTACCACCATGTCGAAGTCGAATTCGTTGAGGCGGTTTTGATATTGGGAAGGGTCCACGGTGCGGACCCGGACTTCGATGCCAAGCCGCTTTAAATTTCGCACATAGGGCAGCACGACACGCTCGAAGGAGGGGTCGATCAACATGATCTCGAAGGTGAAGGGCTCGCCCGACGCTTCGTTGACCAGCACCTTGTCGCGCACCACCCAGCCCGCCTCTTTGAGCAGCGCGAAGGCGGCGCGCAAATTTTTCCGGATGTTGCCGGTTCCGTCCGTCTTGGGCGGGGCATAGCTTTGGGTAAAGACGGCTTCCGGGACCCGCCCGCGGAAAGGCGCTAGCACTTTTAATTCCGCCGCCGATGGCAAGCCGCGCGAGGCCAGTTCGGAATTGGAGAAATAGCTCCGCGTGCGGGCATAGGCGCCATAGAAAAGGCTTCGGTTCGTCCATTCGAAGTCGAAAACCTGGGTCAGGGCCTGGCGTATGCGCGGGTCCTTGAAGATGGCGCGGCGGGCGTTGAAGGCGAAGCATTGCATGCCGGTCGGGATTTCATGGGGGATCTCGACCTTCTTTACGTAGCCGTCTTTCAGGGCGGGAAAGTCGTAAGCCGTGGCCCAATTCTTTGAAACGTTCTCCATGCGCAAATCGTATTCGCCGGCCTTGAAGGCTTCGACCGCAACCACGGTGTCCCGGTAATAGTCGTAGCGAATGCGATCGGCGTTGAATTTGCCCCGGTTCACGGGCAAGTCCTTGCCCCAGTAATCCGCCACCCGCGCATAGACGATGGCGCGGCCGGGGTCGACGCTTTCGACCCGGTACGGCCCGCTGCCAAGGGGAGGCTCCAGCGCCGTCTTTTCGAAGTCGACCTTCGTGTAATAGGCCTTCGAAACGATCGGCATTTGCCCAAGGATCAAGGGAAGCTCGCGGTTGTCGCCATTGCGGAAACGAAAACGCACCTTGCGGGTCCCCGCTTTTTCTACCGTCATCACGTCCGCGTAATAGGCGCGAAAGATTGGGTGCCCCTTTTCTTTCAGCGTCTCGAAAGAAAAAATTACATCGGCAACCGTGATCGGGCTTTTGTCATGCCAGCGCGCCTCGGCGCGCAGCGTGAAGATCACGGACCCATGGTCCGGCGCGACTTCGACGCGTTCGGCGATCAGCCCATATTCGGCGAAGGCTTCGTCGTCCGAGCTTCGCAAAAGCGTATCCGCCGTAAGGCCCAGCCCCTCCGCCGGGATGCCTTTCAGGATATGCGGGTTGAGGTTGTCGAAATTGCCGATGGCAGCAAGCTTCACGTCGCCGCCTTTCGGCGCGTTCGGGTTCACGTAATCGAATTGTTTGAAATCGGGTCCGTATTTCAGATCGCCGAACATGGAAAGGCCGTGGCGCGGACCGGAAGCAACCAAATCCGCCGCGCGCGCCTGGGGCCCAAAGGCGGCGGCCAGGCCAAGGATTAGCGCCGCCAGCTGCAAGAGAAAAGGGTTACGCGCTGCCATGATGCCCCGCTAGTTGCGCCCGTTGAGGGCGGCCAGGGCTTTTGCGTGCAGATCCGCAGAGCCAGCGGCAAGCACGCGCCCATCGGAACCGGGCCCAAGGGCCGCCCCTTGCCAATCCGTCATGCGCCCGCCCGCGGCTTCGACGATCGGAACGATCGGGCAGAAATCATGGGTCTTCAACTGCGCTTCCACGACCAGGTCGACGCAGCCCATCGCCAGCAAGCCATAGGCGTAGCAATCCGTCCCGAAGAGCGCGTAGCGCACGGCATCGCCAAGCCTTCCATAGGCTTCGGCGTCCTTTCCTTCGAACATGGCTGGCGAGGTCGAATACATCATGGCGTCGGCGAGCCTGGTTGCGGCCCGGGTTTTCACGGGCTTTCCATTGAAGCATGCCACGTCCCCGCGGATGCCGCGCCAACGTTCGTTCAAAATTGGTTGATCGATGACCCCCAGCAGGGGCGCGCCATCCTGAAGCAGGCCGATCAGCGTGCCGAAAAGCGGCTTGCCGGTGATGAACGCCTTGGTGCCGTCGATGGGGTCCAATACCCAGACGTGGCGCGCCGTCTCGCGGGTGCCGCCGAATTCTTCGCCCAGGATTCCATGATCGGGATAGCGCGCTTCAATCGCTTCGCGAAGGGCGGTTTCCGTTTCCCGGTCGGCGATGGTGACCGGGCTTGCGTCCGGCTTTGCATCCACCGCCACGGGCGTGCGGAAATAGCGCCGCAGCACCTCGCCGCTTGTTTCGGCAAGCGCTTCCGCGAAATTCAGGAGTTCCTGCGGAGAGGGGTCCGCCAAGCGTCTCCCCCTAATCTGCGAGGCTTTTCAGATAAGCGATCAAATCGGCCCGATCCTTCGCCTTGCGAACGCCGGCAAAAGCCATGCGGTTGCCCGGCAGGAATTTCTTCGGCGATTCGAGATAGGCGTTGAGGTCGGCTTCCGTCCACACGCCGCCGGCATCCCGCATCGCTTGCGAGAAGTTGAACCCTTCGGCCATGCCCTTTTTCTTGCCAAGGATGCCCCAAAGGGCGGGGCCGACCTTGTTGCCGCCATCCTTGTCGGCGCTGTGACAGACGGCGCATTTCTTGAAAATTTTCCGGCCGATGGCTGGATCGCCGACCAGGGCGACAACGGCTTCGCTCGCCGCTTCGCTGCCTTGCTTGCTGCGCGCCGCCGCTTCTTTTGCGACGTCTTTTTCAAACGCATCCAGCAAATTTTCGATTTCGCCCGCCTGCTGTTCCGACGCCGCGGCCTTTTCCGCGTCTTCCTTGCTGGCTTCGTCGCAGGCCGTCTGCAAGCCCCCGGCCAGCAAGGCGATCAGGAGAATTTTTGGCCATGGGGTTTTCCGGGTGTCTGAGCGGGGCATTGGGACGGGCTCCTTTGGAACGTTTGGCGTGGAACGTTTGGCGCAAGCGCCAAGACCAGCGGAACGTTTGGCGCGGGTGCCAAGACTAGCGCCTTCGCCCCTTTCCGTCCAATCGCGCCGATGGTGCGCCCCGCTCCGGGATGGAAGGAAATCCAATGACGTTGGCTTTGCCGCAGGCTATCGTTGGCCCGGTTTCGCAACCCTTCATCGTCCCTACGCGAAGGCTTGGATGGCAAACATTCAAAATCCCATCGTCGTTCTTCCGGCCAGGCTCGCCTCGAAACGGCTGCCGGACAAACCGCTCGCCGACATTCATGGCGAGCCCATGATCGTGCATGTCTGGCGCCGCGCCGTGGAGGCCGATGTCGGGCCGGTGGTCGTGGCCTGCGCGGAAGCGGCCATTGGCGAGGCGATCGAACGGGCAGGTGGGCGTTGGGTGCTGACCCGGGACGATCATCAAAGCGGCTCGGACCGGGTCTTCGAAGCGCTTCGGACGGTTGACCCCGAAGGCAGGCATGACGTGGTCGTCAACGTCCAGGGCGATCTGCCGACCCTTGCGCCAGAGGCGGTGCGGGCAGCGCTTTTGCCGCTTGCGGACGCAGCGGTCGACATTGCCACCCTTGCCGCCCGGATCGAGCGGGAAGAAGAAATCGACGATCCCCATGTCGTCAAGGTGGCCATGGGCCTTGCGCCCGGTGCGGCTTTGGCGCGCGCCCTTTATTTCAGCCGCAGCCCGGTGCCGGCCGGCGAGGGCCCCTATTACCATCACATCGGCCTCTACGCCTTTCGCCGCCCCGCCCTGGAGCGCTTTGTCGGGCTTTCGCAAACGGCGCTGGAACGGCGCGAGGCGCTGGAACAGCTGCGCGCGCTTGAAGCCGGCATGCGGATCGACGTGGCCCTCGTTGACACGGTTCCGGTTGGTGTTGATACTCCCGCCGACCTGGCGCGCGCCCGGGAATTGCTGGCGCCGGGACGTGGCGGCTAAGCCCCGTTGACACCCCGATATTCCAAGGTTTGAGCTCATGGCGAAGAACAACGCCACCACCGATCCATCCCAGACGATCGCCTTTCAGGGCGCGGCCGGGGCCTATTCGGATGTGGCGTGCCGGACGGCCCACCCGGAAATGACGCCGCTTGCCTGCGCCTCTTTCGAAGATGCCTTCGCGGCGGTCGAGGAGGGGCGTGCCCGCCTTGCCATGCTGCCGATTGAAAACTCCCAGGCCGGCCGGGTGGCGGACGTTCATCTGCTTTTCCCCCATGCGACGCTTCATATCGTCGGCGAATATTTTCAGCGCGTCCGGCACTGCCTGCTGGGACCAAAAGGCGCCACCCTTTCCAGTGTTACGCGGGTCTATAGCCATGTGCAGGCGCTTTCCCAATGCCGGAAGACGGTGCGCGACCTTGGGCTGACGCCGGTCGTGACCGCCGATACCGCCGCCGCCGCTGCCGAGGTGGCGAAACGGGGCGACGCAAGCGAGGCGGCGATTGCATCCGAGCTTGCCGCGAAAATTTACGGCCTTTCTATTTTGAAACGCGATTTGGAAGACGCCCGGCACAACACGACGCGCTTCGTTCTTTTGGCGAAGGAGCCGATTGCGTCGGAACTTGCGCCGGGATCCGAACGCCTTTCCGAAGGGGACAGGATCGTCACCAGTTTCATCTTCTCCGTTCGCAACGTGCCATCGGCGCTTTACAAGGCGTTGGGCGGGTTTGCCACCAACGGCGTGAACATGTCGAAGATCGAAAGCTACATGGTGGACGGGAAATTCACCTCGACCCAGTTCTATGCGGAGATCGAAGGACATCCGGAAGAGAAAAACGTTCAGCTTGCTTTCGAGGAGCTGGGGTTTATCTCGCGCGAGGTAAAGCTGCTTGGGGTGTATCGGGCGGACCCGTTCCGCTTCGAAGACGACTAAGCCGTTTCCATCCAATCTTCGATCAGGCGACGGGAAATGGCGCCGCGATAGGGCAGGCGAAAGCCGTTTCCTTTCCGGTCCGTCAATTCTTCGCGGGAAAACCAGCGCACGTCTTCAAGCTCATCGACCATCGGGGCGATCGTTTGGCCGCCTGCGGCCTGCGCGCGAAAGCCGATCATCAGCGAAGCGGGGAAGGGCCAGGGCTGCGAGGATTGGTAGCGAACGTCCGTGACATGGATGCCGGTTTCTTCAAAGACCTCGCGGACAACGGTGTCTTCCAGGCTTTCGCCCGGTTCGACAAAACCGGCGAGGGTCGAATACATGCCTTCGGGCCAGCTTTTCTGACGCCCAAGCAGGCAGACCTTGTCGCTCGTGACCAGGGTGATGACGGCCGGGTCCGTGCGGGGGAAATGCTCGGTTCCGCAGGCCTCGGCCGTGCAGCGGCGCATGTGGCCCGCCTCGGCGCTTTCCGTCCGCGCCCCGCAGACGCCGCAATGGCCATGCTGGCGGTGCCAGTAAAGCAGGCCGCGGGCATAGGCCA
>JAJFGH010000151.1 GCA_021776275.1 Alphaproteobacteria bacterium
CCCAAAAAATCGACCGTCAGCTCGTTCACAAAGGCGCCGCCCGCTCCGTTACGGCGATGGCCGCGATGCTGGCCCATGAGGTCAAAAACCCGCTTTCCGGCATTCGCGGTGCGGCGCAGTTGCTTGAACAAAACGCCGCGACAGAGGACCGAACGCTAACACGTTTGATTTGCGACGAGACGGATCGAATTTGCAAGCTGGTGGACCGAATGGAAGTTTTTTCCGATGGCCTGCCGCTCGAACGGGAAGCGGTCAACATTCACCAGGTGCTTGAGCATGTCCGTCACATTGCGCAAAGCGGATTCGCCCGGCATCTCCGTTTTACCGAACGTTACGACCCCTCCCTGCCGCCGGTTTTAGGCAACCGCGATCAGCTGGTTCAGGTCTTCTTGAACCTGGTGAAGAACGCGGCCGAGGCGGTCCCGGAAAAAAATGGCGAGATTGTTCTTACTACCGCCTATCAACATGGCATGCGCCTGGGCAGCCCCAATGGCAGCCGCCGCGTTCTGCTGCCGCTTGTCATTAGCGTTCGTGACAACGGCCCAGGCATTCCGGAAGATATCCGTCCGCATCTTTTCGATCCCTTTATTACGGCAAAGGTGAATGGAACGGGCCTTGGCCTGGCGCTTGTCGCAAAAATCGTCAACGACCATGGCGGTGTCATCGAATTCGATAGCGAACCTCACCATACCGACTTTCGCATTATGTTGCCCATTGCCCAGGAAGGGAAAGAAACTGCATGAAAAACGTCACGATCCTGCTTGCGGACGACGACCGCGCCATTCGCCTCGTTGTCGAACAAGCCCTTAGCCGCCAAGGCTATCAGGTACGCTCGACCGGGAATGCCGCAACGCTGTGGAAATGGGTCAGCAATGGGGACGGACAGCTCATCATCACAGACGTGATCCTGCCGGACGAAAACGGTCTCGATCTCATCCCGCGAATTAAAAAACTACGGCCGGACCTTCGGGTTATCGTCATGAGCGCACAAAACACGCTTTTGACCGCCGTACGCGCGACCGAACGGGGCGCCTTTGAGTATTTGCCAAAGCCGTTCGACTTGACAGAACTCGTAAACGTCGTGGAACGCGCGCTTACGGTTCACGAGCCAACCCATGCTGCAGCCTTCGAGGCAGTCGAGACGGAAGAGCAGCTTCCCCTCATCGGACGCTCGCCCGCCATGCAGGAAATTTACCGGGTTCTGGCGCGCCTTATGGGCACTGACCTTAGCGTTATGATTTCCGGCGAATCCGGAACGGGGAAAGAGCTCGTTGCTCGAGCGCTTCACGATTTCGGAAAACGCCGCAACGCGTCCTTCGTTGCCATCAACATGGCCGCCATCCCCAAGGAATTGATCGAAAGCGAGCTTTTTGGGCACGAGAAGGGAGCATTCACCGGCGCGACGGAACGGCATACCGGGCGTTTTGAGCAAGCAGAGGGCGGCACCCTTTTTCTCGATGAAATTGGCGACATGCCCCTTGAGGCGCAGACGCGGCTGTTGCGCGTTCTGCAGGAAGGCGAATTCACCACGGTGGGGGGGCGAACGCCGATCCGCGCAAATGTCCGCATTGTCGCGGCAACGCATCGTAATTTGCAGCAGCTCGTCAATCAGGGCCTCTTCCGCGAAGACCTTTTCTATCGCCTGAACGTTGTCCCAATTCGCCTGCCGCCACTTCGGGAGCGTGTGGATGACATTCCAGCTTTGGTGCATCACTTCCTGGCTCAAGCCGCTGCGGAAGGGCTGCCGCTGAAAACGCTGGAGAAGGCAGCAATGGAAAGGCTGAAAGAATATGCTTGGCCAGGAAATGTGCGCGAGCTGGAAAATCTCGTTCGCCGTTTTGCCGCGCTTTACTCCCAGGAGATCCTTGGCCTCGATGTTATCGAATCCGAATTTTCCGGACTGCGTCCGCAAGCAGCACAAATGCCGGTCGAAAATGAGGGGCTGGAAGCAGCGGTCGAACGCCACCTAAAGGATGTGTATGGCGCTCAACCGGAAGAACTGCCCCCCGGGCTATATGGAGATGTCGTCCGCGAGGTCGAAAAACCGCTGCTTGCCTACACCCTTGCCGCGACACGGGGAAATCAAGTAAAGGCTGCGGAGATCCTGGGACTCAACCGGAATACGCTTCGCAAAAAAATCCGAGAGTTGGACATCTCCGTGGTTCGCGGCCTAAAATAGCGCCATTGAGGGATCGGTCTCCCGGTTTCTTTCTTTTACGCGGAACGCGTACTCCAGAAAATTTAGGGCACTCTTAGTAGCATGAAAATTGTCATTTGTGGCGCAGGACAGGTGGGTTTTAACATTGCCCGCCAATTGTCAGCCGAGGGAAACAACGTATCGGTCGTCGACCAGGAAGCTGACCGAATCAATCGCGTGGCCTCGGCACTTGATGTCCAGTCAATCATGGGTTTTGCATCGCACCCGGATGTTCTCGAGCAGGCCGGCGCCCAAGATGCGGACATGTTGATTGCCGTTACGCGCGAAGACGAAATCAATATGATTGCCTGCCAGGTTGCCCATTCGCTGTTCAACGTGCCGATGAAAATCGCGCGCATTCGCGAGCAGGAATACATGAAACCGATGTGGGCGGATTTGTTCAGTCGCGACAATTTGCCGATTGACGTAATTATTTCCCCGGAGATCGAGGTAGCCCGCGCCATTGCGCGCCGCCTGGAAGTGCCCGGCGCCTTCGATGTCATTCCCTTGGCGGAAGGCAAGGTGAAATTGATCGGATTGCGCTGCCTGGAAGACTGCCCGGTGGTGAATACGCCCTTGCTGCAGCTAACCGAACTTTTTCCAGACCTCCATATTACCGTAGTCGGCATCATCCGGGACGACCAACTCATTGTTCCTTCCAGCACCGACCAGATGCTGGCTGGCGACGACGTCTATTTCACCGTCGAGGCCAGCCATGTGAAACGGGCGATGGAAGCTTTTGGCCAGGAAGGACAGGAGGCCCGCAAGGTTGGCATCGTCGGTGGCGGCAATGTCGGTCTGTTTCTAGCCCAAGAGTTGGAAGCACATCATCCGGGCGTCCACCCGAAATTGGTTGAATTCGACCTTCTGCGCGCCGAACAGATTGCCGAAAAGCTGGACCGGACGGTCATCTTGCATGGCGACGCGCTGGACCTTCAGTTGCTGGACGAAATGAACATTCGTTCCGCCGAAGCGATTGTCGCCGTTACGAACGATGACGAGGTCAATATTCTTGGTTCCTTGCTGGCAAAACGGCAAGGCTGCCCCAGGGCGATCTCACTTATCAACAACGAGAACTATGGCTCGTTGGTTGGTTGGCTTGGCATCGACGCGGTTGTAAGCCCGCGCGTGATTACAATTTCTTCCATTCTTCAGCATGTTCGGCGCGGCCGAATTCGAGCCGTGCACACCATCCATGAAGGAAAAGGGGAAATCATCGAAGCCGAGGCCCTTAAAACCTCAAGCCTGGTCGGCAAGCCGCTGCGCGAGATTGATCTTCCGGGTGAAATTCTTATCGGCGCGGTCGTGCGCGACGAGGAAGTGTTTATTCCACGGGGTAGCACGACGATTATGACTGGGGATCGCGTGATCCTTTTCGCCGGCGCCGGCGCTGTAAAAAAGGTCGAGAAACTGTTTACCGTTGGTCTCGAATTTTTCTAGACCACATGTGTGAATAAAAAATGTCCAGAATTGCCTATGTAAACGGTCGCTATATTCCCCATCACCAGGCCAGCGTCCACATCGAAGACCGCGGCTATCAATTTGCTGATGGCGTCTACGAAGTGATGGCGGTGATGGATGGAGAGCCGATAGATGAGGATCTTCACCTCAATCGGCTGGAACGGTCCTTAAGCGAGCTTCGCATCGAAAGTGCCATGGCGCGCGCCTCCCTTCGGGTCGTCCTCCGTGAAATCATCCGGCGGAATCGGATCCGCGACGGCATTCTCTACCTTCAAATGACTCGCGGCGTCGCCCGCCGGGACCACGCGTTCCCGACGCCCCGGCAAACCGCGCTCGTGATAACGGCAAGGCCGGCGACGTTGCCGCCACCGGATGCGCTTCGCGCCGGGATACATGTCATCACGTTGCCGGATTTACGTTGGAAACGCTGCGACATTAAAGCGATTGCTTTGCTGCCAAATGTGCTGGCAAAGCAGCAGGCCCGGGAGGCGGGGGCCTACGAAGCGTGGTTCGTGGATGCGAGTGGGCATGTAACGGAAGGCAGCGCCGCCAATGCTTGGATTGTCACACGGGAAGGGATTTTGGTTACGCGACCCGTCAGCAGCAAAATTTTAGGCGGCATCACACGTCTTGGCGTTCTCAAGGCTGCGGCCGAGGAGGGAATCCCCGTTGAGGAACGCCCCTTCCACCTGGACGAGGCAAAAACCGCCGCCGAGGCGTTTTTGACGAGCACGACCGCGTTCTTGCTGCCGGTCCTAAAAATTGATGATAAAGTCATCGGCGGCGGCAAACCGGGAAAAGTAACGGAACGGCTGTTTCAGCTATATTTGGCTGAGATCAAAACCAATAAAAAAAGGAAACGGATTCCCCATGAAGAAAAAGCCGCCCTTTCCACGGGCAATCCTGTTTGATTGGGACAACACGCTGGTCGATAGCTGGAAGGGAATGCAGCGGGCGATGAACGCCACGCTCATCGCCATGGGGCACGAACCCTGGACAATGGAGCAGGCGCAGCAACGGATGAACCGGTCGCTTCGCAATTCCTTTCCGGAGCTTTTTGGCGAAAATTGGC
>JAJFGH010000152.1 GCA_021776275.1 Alphaproteobacteria bacterium
GCCAGGCGGTGACGGCGGAACTTGCGTCTTCCTTCGGCCTTTCCCGGCCGGGCGGCGTGGTGGTGAACGCCGTCTATCCGAACGGCCCGGCGGATCGGGCCGGCATCCAGGTGGGCGATGTCATTATCGCGATTGCCGGCCATGAAGTGAACGACCCCGAGGCGTTGCAATACCGGGTGGCGACGCAAGCGCTGCATTCCAAGGCAAAAATTGCGGTCGTTCGAAAAAATAAAACGAAGACTCTTCAACTGACCCTGACGCCGCCGCCGGAAGTGCCGGCGCGGAACAAGACGGAGCTGGCTGGCTCGCACCCGTTTAGCGGTGCCGAAATTGCCAATCTCTCGCCTGCCCTCGGCGAAGAGCTCGGCGTGGGCGGCATGCGGCCGGGGGTCATTGTGTTGGGCGTGACGCAGCAGAGCTCGGCGGACCGGGCCGGTTTTCGCACCGGCGATGTGATCGTTCGGCTGAACGAGCGTGAAATCAAACAGGTCCAGCATTTGCAGGCGGAGCTTTCCAAGGGCGCCGACGCATGGAAAGTCTCGATCCAGCGGGGCGAACGCGTTTTAACGACGGTATTTCGTAGGTGACGAGCCTTTTCGAATCTCAGGCCCCGCAACCTTTGGCCGCTCGCCTGCGGCCAAAGCGGCTTGAGGACGTGGTCGGTCAGGACCATCTGCTTTCCCCGGACGCCCCGATCGGGCGCATGCTGGCTTCCGCCCATTTGGTTTCGATGGTGCTTTGGGGGCCGCCTGGATGCGGAAAAACGACCATCGCACGGCTTCTGGCAGACCGCACATCGCTCGCCTTTGTCGCGCTTTCCGCCGTTTTTTCCGGTGTGGCGGACCTTCGGCGCGTCTTTCAAGAAGCGAAAGACCGCCGTGGCATGGGCGAGGGAACGCTTCTTTTTATCGACGAAATCCACCGCTTCAACCGGGCGCAGCAAGATGGCTTCCTGCCTTATGTCGAGGATGGCACGGTCACCCTGATTGGCGCGACGACGGAAAACCCGTCTTTCGAATTGAACGCGCCTTTGCTTTCGCGCTGCCAGGTTCTTGTGCTCAAGCGTCTCGACGAGGAGGCGCTAAACACCCTGCTTGCGCGCGCCGAGGCGGAGGAAGGGCGCAAGCTTCCCATCGATGCGGATGCGCGTCTTACCCTGCTGGCGATGGCGGATGGCGACGGGCGTTACCTGCTCAACCTTGTCGAGGATCTCTTTTTGCTGCCGCCGGAACCGGTGCTCGACGGTGCCGGGCTGCTCGCCGCCATTCAACGGCGCGCCCCCATCTACGACAAGGGCCAGGAAAGCCATTACAACCTGATCAGCGCGCTCCACAAATCCCTTCGCGGCTCCGACGTGGACGCGGCCCTTTATTGGCTGGCGCGGATGTTGGCGGGGGGCGAGGACCCTCTCTACATTGTCCGCCGCCTGGTTCGCTTTGCGGTCGAGGACATCGGCCTTGCCGATCCGGAGGCCGTTCATCAGGCATTGGCGGCAAAAGATGCGTACGCCTTTTTGGGGTCGCCGGAAGGGGAGTTGGCGATCGCCCAGGCCGTCATTTACCTGGCGACGGCACCGAAATCGAATGCCGCCTATAAGGCGTTCGGTCAGGCCAGCCAGGCGGCGAAAAAGACCGGCTCTCTCATGCCGCCCGCCCACATTTTAAATGCGCCAACCAGCCTCATGAAGGATCTGGGTTATGGCAAAGGCTACGTTTATGATCACGACACGGCGGAGGGGCTTTCCGGGCAGAATTATTTTCCCGACGACATGGCGCGCGAAGTCTTTTACCGGCCTTTCGATCGCGGCTATGAGCGGGCCCTGCAGGAGCGCCTCGACGGGTGGCAAGCGCTGCGCGAGCGAATGGCAAAGAAAGCGGAATAGGGGAAAAAGATGCAGCTAATCCTTTCCATCGGGTTGGGGGGCGCCGTGGGCGCCATCGGCCGGTATCTAGCCATGGGCGTCGTTTCGCAGGTTTTGGGCATGGGTTTCCCCTATGCGACGCTGTTTGTGAACGTATTGGGCTCTTTTCTTCTCGGCACTCTGATCGAGGGCTTGGCGATTGCCTGGCAGGTCGATGCGACGTGGCGGGCTTTTCTGGTGGTCGGCGTGCTGGGTGGGTTTACGACCTTCTCCACCTTCTCGCTGGATGCCGTCTATCTGATTGAACGCGGCGAGCTCTGGCTGGCACTTCTCTATGCGCTCCTTTCCGTTGGCCTTGCGGTTCTGGCTTTGGGGGCGGGCATGTTTTTGATGCGCCATCTGGTTGGATGAGCGGGGTTCGCATTTGCATCGTCGAGGAAGATGAAAAAGCGATTCGCCTCGATCGCTGGTTCCGGCGGCACTTTCCGGAACTTTCCCATATCCATCTCGAGAAACTGCTCCGCAAGGGCCAGGTGCGCGTCGATGGACAGCGTGCGAAGGCGGGGTTTCGCCTGGAGGCCGGGCAGAAAATTCGCGTGCCGCCTTTCTCGGCGGGTTCAGGGCCAAGGCCGAAACGCGAACCGCTTCCGATTTCTGCGCTGGATGCGAAATGGCTACGTGAAAGCGTCCTTTATAAAGACGAAGACGTGATTGCCATCCAAAAGCCATCCGGGCTTGCCGTGCAGGGGGGTACGAAAACCTCGCGGCATCTGGATGGCATGCTGGAAGCGCTCCGTTTTGGAAAGAAAGAACGCCCGCGTCTCGTGCACCGCCTCGATCGGGATACGAGCGGCGTCCTTGTGCTTGCGCGAAGCGCCGCCGCGGCCGTCTGGCTGGGGGTGGCCTTTCGTGAAAAGACCGTTCGTAAAATCTATTGGGCTCTGGTTCGCGGTGTGCCGAAGCCGGAGGCGGGAGAAATCGCCATGGCCCTTGCGAAGCGGCCGGTGGGAAAGAAAGAGCGTGTCACCGCTGATGCCGCAGGGAAAGCGGCAAAGACCCAATATGCGGTGCTGGACAAGGCAGGCCAGAAGGTGGCGTGGCTGGCCCTGATGCCGCTGACCGGGCGGACGCATCAATTGCGGGTCCATTGCGCCGAGAAGGAAACGCCGATCCTGGGCGACATCAAATATGGCGGTGTGGATGCGCAATTCGAAGGGAAGGGCATTGCGAAGCGATTGCATTTGCATGCCGTCGAGCTCGAATTTACGCATCCCCGAAAAGGCCGCGTGTTGATCACGGCGCCTTTGCCCGACGATTTGCAGGCAAGTTGGGATGCATTTGGCTTCGACCCGAAAGCCGCCAAAAACCCCTTCTAGCTGGCGCCCTTCGCCCATTCTGGCAGGACGCCGATTTCCACACCGAAAAGCGGGCCCATCACCGCATAGGCAAAAAGCGTCAACAGGAAAATACCGGCTAGGTTCAGCACAAAGCCCGTGCGCGCCATTTGCGGCACCGTCAGCATGCCGCTTCCGAACACGATGGCGTTGGGGGGCGTTGCGACCGGCATCATGAAGGCGCAGCTTGCCGCCACCGTAGCGGGAAATGCCAGCAGAATGGGATTTTCCCCAATGCCAATGGCCAAACCGGCGACAACGGGCAGGAACGTCGCCGTCGTCGCCGTGTTGCTGGTGAGCTCGGTAAGAAAAATAATTACGGCAACGACGCCCGCGATGACAAGCAGTGTCGGCAACGTTTCGATATCGGCCATGGCTTCGCCGATGGCAGCGGCCAGGCCGCTATCGCCGATGGCGGCGGCAAGGGAAAGCCCGCCGCCGAAGAGCAGCAAGATCCCCCAGGGGATACGTTTGACCCATGTGATGTCGAGAACGAACTCCGCCCGCCGAAAATTCACCGGCAGCAAAAAAAGAAGCAGCGCTCCGAAAATCGCAATGCCGGTGTCCGTTATCGCGAAAGCCGGAAATTGCGAATCGAGGACGGGACGAGAGACCCACAGCACGACGACCATCAGGAAAACGCCGGCTGTCAATTTTTCGCCCCGGTTCATCGGTCCAAGTTCCAGAAACTCTTGACGGATCAGCATGTCCGCGCCGGCGATCGGCGCGCGGCCGACGCGAAAAAGAAATCGCGTCAAGGTAAGCCAGGTCAGGAAAAGAAGAAGGAGGGCCAAGGGGATACCGACCGTCATCCAGGCCGTAAAGCCAATGTCGATGCCATAGTTTTGCGAGAGAAATGCCGCAAAAAGCGCGTTTGGCGCCGTGCCGATCAGCGTGCCGAGGCCGCCGATATTCGCGCTATAGGCGATGCCTAACAGCAGGGCGACGATGAAGGCATCGTCCAGGGGGTCGTTCTCGGTGGCTTCTTCGCGCAGGGTCGCGATGACGGAAAGGGTGATCGGCAGCATCATGGCCGTGGTTGCGGTGTTGCTGATCCACATGCTTAAACCGGCCGTGGTCGCCATGAAGCCGCCGATCAAATAGGCGGGGCGGGTGCCGACGAGGCTTAGAATGCGAAGCGCGATCCGCCGGTGAAGATTCCACCGCTCCATCGCCAGGGCGATGATAAAACCGCCAAGCAGAAGAAAGAGAACCGGGTGCGCGTAAGGGGACGTCGCCGCTTCAATGGAGGCGACGCCGAGAAAGGGAAACAGGCAAATCGGTAAAAGCGCCGTGGCGGCAAGGGGAAGCGCTTCCGTTACCCACCAAACGGCCATCAGCACGCCGATCACCGTCACGCGCCATGCTGTGGGCGTCAGGGCGTCGGGCGGCGGCAGAGCAAGCAGTCCCACAAAGGCAATGCTGCCAAGGGCCAGTCCGATAAGCCGGCGCCGTGTGCCGGTGTCCGAGGCGGATGCGTTCATGGTTTGCGTGGCATATGTGTGAAGGGGAACAGGCGGCGACCGTTTCTTCGTTTCGGCGAAGTGGAATTTGCTATCATAGAGAAGGTTTTTGGAAAAGGGATGCTGCGGCGGTCAGCCGTCGCCAGGGCCCGGAAGAAATTTCCTATCTATTTGAATAATATAGCATATTAGACCTTAACGGAGGGCCTTTCGTGCAGCGTTTTTACAAACAGGCGGGCGCGGATGCGTGCGAGGCGGGCTTTGTGCTGACCCTCGACGGCAAGCCCGTCCGCACCCCCGCAGGCACGGCCATGGCCCTTTCTCCCCAGGCCCTGGTCGCAGCCAGTGCCGGGGAATGGGAAGCCCAGG
>JAJFGH010000153.1 GCA_021776275.1 Alphaproteobacteria bacterium
GGGTTCTGGGGCGAGCACGGGAAACGCATCGATTGGATTACGCCCTATACGAAAGTCAAGGATACGTCCTTCGAAGGCGACGCGCATGTTCGCTGGTATTACGACGGTACCCTGAACGTCGCTGCAAATTGCATCGATCGCCATTTACCGGAACGCGCCGACCAGGTCGCCATTATTTGGGAAGGGGACGACCCGAAGGACGATGCAAAAATCACCTATCGCGAACTTCACGAAAAGGTTTCGCGTTTCGCAAACGCATTGAAAGACCGCGGCGTGAAGAAAGGCGACCGGGTCACCATCTACATGCCAATGATCCCGGAAGCGGCCTATGCGATGTTGGCTTGCGCCCGTATCGGAGCTGTCCATTCCGTCGTCTTCGGCGGCTTTTCGCCAAGCGCGCTGCATGGCCGGATTGAAGATTGCGACAGCACGGTCGTGATTACGGCAGATGAAGGAATCCGTGGCGGCAAGACCATCCCGCTCAAGGCGAATACGGACGAAGCGCTCAAAAACATTTCGAAAGTCCACACCGTTTTTGTCGTGCGCCGTACCGGCGGCAAGATCGATTGGGTCGAAGGGCGGGACGTGCGCTATGAAGAAGCGGTCGAGGCCGCGTCGCCCGATTGTCCGCCGGAGGAAATGTCCGCGGAGGACCCGCTTTTCATTCTTTACACGTCCGGTTCGACCGGAAAACCGAAGGGCGTCTTGCATACAGGCGGGGGATACCTTGTCTACACCGCCATGACCCATCAATACGTCTTCGATTATCACGATGGCGATATCTATTGGTGTACGGCGGACGTCGGCTGGGTAACCGGCCACAGCTACATCGTCTATGGCCCGCTCGCGAATGGTGCGACGACCTTGATGTTCGAGGGCGTACCGAATTACCCGGATTATTCCCGCTTCTGGCAGGTCGTGGACAAGCATCAAGTCAGCATTTTCTATACCGCGCCGACGGCAATCCGCGCCCTAATGCATGAAGGCGACGGCCCGGTGAAGAAGACAAGCCGGAAATCGATCCGCCTGCTTGGCAGCGTTGGCGAGCCAATTAACCCGGAAGCCTGGCTCTGGTATTACGGGGTCGTTGGCGAAGAACGCGCACCGATCGTCGACACCTGGTGGCAGACGGAAACGGGCGGCATCCTGATTACGCCCCTGCCCGGCGCCACCGCCATGAAACCCGGTTCGGCGAGCGTTCCCTTTTTCGGCATTCAGCTCGAGATCATGAACGAGAAGGGCGTGCCCCAGGAAGGCGCCTGCGAAGGCGCGCTTTGCATCGCCAGTTCCTGGCCCGGCCAAATGCGGACCGTTTATGGCGATCACGCCCGTTTCGTGAAAACCTATTTCTCGGATTATCCGGGCCATTATTTCTCCGGGGACGGTTGCCGCCGGGATGCGGACGGCTATTACTGGATCAGCGGCCGGTTGGACGACGTGATCAACGTTTCCGGCCACCGGATGGGCACGGCCGAGGTGGAAAGCGCGCTCGTCGCCCATCCAAAAGTTTCGGAGGCCGCCGTCGTTGGCTATCCCCACCCCATCAAGGGCCAGGGCATTTACGCCTATGTGACGCTGATGGCCGGCGACGAACCGGACGAGGCGCTTCGCAAGGAGCTTGGCAAATGGGTGCGCAAGGAAATCGGGCCGATTGCCACGCCCGACTTGATTCAATGGGCGCCGGGATTGCCGAAGACGCGATCGGGAAAAATCATGCGGCGGATTCTCCGCAAAATTGCCGAGAACGCCTATGAAGACCTTGGCGACACCTCAACCCTTGCCGATCCAGGCGTCGTTGAGGAACTGGTTGCGAATCGCATGAACCGTTAGGGCGCCGCCGTCGCCGCGTTCGTGTCGTTGCACCAGGAGGCGCGCCGCGCGCCGGCATAGTTGCGCACAAGACCCGCGGCCAGCAATTGGTCGCTGAGATCCGCCCCGGAAGCCATCGTGACGCGGGCAAGCACCCGGCCGGCATATTTTCCAAAACGGATGTCGTTCAGCCAGATGGTGGCCTTGGCCGTTCGCGCTTCCAAAAAATCCAACGCCGCGTGAGCCAGGACGCGTTCGCGTTCGCAACGCGCCTTCAGCTCCGGCGCGTCGATGCCTTTGAGACGGACAAGCGTTTCCACCTGGTGGCCCGGCCAGATCCGAACCCGCACGGCAAGCGTATCGCCATCCACAACGCGCAGCACATGCGCCGCCACCGGGCCCGGCAGCGTTTCCACCGCGAGAGCCGGCAAGCCCCCAAGGACGCCGAAGCCGAGAAGAAGAAAAAAAAGGAAAGACCGATGGTTCGCAGCCATGCGCCTTGCTTTCGCCCTTAAGGATTGGCGGGATGCGGCACTGGATTATTCCACAGGCCGTCCGGTTGCCCTGCATGCGGACGTATGAAAGGCTGCCCTTGCGATCCTACGCCTTAGGGAATCTGCCACCCACTTCGGAACGAAGCAAAAACTTTTAGGCTTATAATCTTAATAAGGGAAAAAAGGCCTAGATTGCCTTCGCTCAGAAATCCGAGCACCGGCCCTTTCGCTCCCAATCGCCATAGCGCGTCGGCTCCGGCCCTTCCGGCCCACCGATTTCCTCGACCACCGGCGCTTCCTCCGGAACGGGCGTCGCGGATGCTTTTTTGCGCTTCGCCGTCGCGGGCTCTTTTGCTTTCTTCTCAGCAAAAGGCGTTGAAAGGTGATCGGAGCTTGCAGCCATGGGAAACCTCTGAAAGAGATGGGGGCCGCAAGCCTAACATTGACGGTCTAACCCATGAACTCTTTTCCAAATCCCCGGCGGTCCGCGCTTGAACTGCTGGATGCCGTGCTTACGCAAAAAATACCGCTTGAGGAGGCCTTCGCAAGGGATCGCGGAACAGCCGCGCTTGAACCCCGCGACCGGGCGTTCGTTCGCAACCTTCTTGGCACCACGTTGCGCCATCTTGGCGAAATCGATGCGTTGATCGACCATGCGCTTGAAAAGCCGCTTCCGGACCGGGCGGCATTGGTGCGGCAGGTTTTGCGAACGGGGATTGTGCAGCTTTGTTTCCTCGACACGCCGCCTCATGCCGCTGTCGATGGCAGCGTCGGCCTTCTTCAGGACACGCCACTTGCTTCCTATAAGGGATTGGTGAACGCCGTACTGCGCCGCCTTGCCCGCGAAGGAAAGGCAAAGCTTGGCGATTTCGATGCGCCTTGTCTGAACACGCCGGCCTGGCTTTGGGAGTCCTGGAAGCGCACCTATGGCGAAGCCCTTTGCCGAAAAATCGCCCTCGCCCACCTTCGCGAAGCGCCCTTGGATCTCACTTTCCGCGAAGGGTTGGGGCACAAGGAGACAGACGCGCTTGCCGAAAAGCTCGGCGCAACGCCCTTGCCGACGGGCAGTTTCCGGCTTTCCGCCCATGGCCGCGTGGAGGCCCTTCCCGGTTACGACGAAGGGGTCTGGTGGGTGCAGGATGCGGCGGCGGCCATCCCGGCAAGGCTTTTTGGCGCGGTGCAAGGCAAGAACGTTTTGGATCTATGCGCCGCCCCCGGCGGCAAAGCCGCCCAGCTTGCCGATCGGGGCGCCCATGTCTTTGCCGTTGACCGTTCGCCGGCACGCCTTGCGCGCCTGCGTGCAAACGCTTCCCGCCTGCATCTCGATCTTGAAGCGATCGAAGCGGACGCGCTTCGCTGGCGGCCGAAACGGCCAGCGCCCTTTGTTCTTCTCGATGCGCCCTGCAGCGCAACCGGGACGCTTCGCCGCCATCCCGACATCGCCTGGCAAAAAACGCCGGACGACATCAAAAAATTAAGCGCCCTGCAGACCAAGCTGCTGAAAGCCGCCGCCGCGATGACGGCACCCGGAGGGCTGCTTGTTTACGCGGTCTGTTCGCTGGAGCCCCAGGAAAGGGTCGCGCAAGTCGAAACGCTATTGGCAAGCGGGTCCTCGTTCACACGGGAGCCGATTGCCCCGGAGGAAGTAGGCGGCATGGGCGAGCTGCTTACGCCGAAGGGGGACCTGCGCACCCTTCCTTCGCATTTCGAGGCGCTCGGCGGGATCGACGGGTTCTATGCGGCGCGCTTGCGAAAATCCCGTTGAAGCCATTGAGCCCCGCGCCCTTCCTGCCCTGCTGCCGCGCCTTGCGGGTAACCGGGTAAGCTGTTAGGAAAACGCCATGCAGCAACCACCGCGGATTGCCCCATCCATTCTCTCCGCCGATTTTGCGAAATTGGGCGAGGAAGTTCGAGCGGTTGGTGCGGCTGGAGCCGATTACATTCACATCGACATCATGGACGGCCACTTTGTCCCGAACCTTACGATTGGGCCATCGGTGGTGGCGGCCTTGCGCCCGCACACGGATTTGCCCTTCGACGTTCACCTGATGATTAGCCCGGTCGATCCCTACATTGCCGCCTTTGCCGAGGCGGGGGCGGACATCATCACCGTTCATCCCGAAGCGGGACCGCACCTGCATCGAACGATCCAGTTGATCAAATCGCTTGGCAAAAAGGCCGGCGTTTCCCTGAACCCAGGCACGCCGGTCGAGGCAGTGGAAAACGTCTTCGATGACATCGACCTGATTCTCGTCATGACCGTGAACCCCGGTTTCGGCG
>JAJFGH010000154.1 GCA_021776275.1 Alphaproteobacteria bacterium
GGGGTCGAATGGACTTCGAAAAATATACGGAACGTTCGCGTGGGTTTATCCAGGCGGCGCAAAGCCTGGCACTTCGTGCCGATCACCAATTCTTAAAGCCGGAGCATCTCTTAAAGGTCCTTCTGGACGATGAAGAGGGCATGGCCGCCTCGCTGATTTCAGCGGCGGGGGGCGATGCGGCGATTGCGCGCAAGGCGCTCGAGGAAGCCCTGGCAAAGCTTGCAAAGGTGGAGGGCAGCGGAGCTGGCCAGGTCCACCTTGCGCCAGAGACCGCACGGCTATTCGATACGGCCGAGCAGATTGCCGCGAAAGCGGGCGACAGTTTTGTCACAGTGGAACGGCTGCTGCTCGCAATGGCGATGGCATCGGGCACGCCGGCGATGGAAGCCCTTAAATCTGCTGGCGTTACGCCGCAAAATCTCAATGGTGCGATCGAGGCGCTCCGCAAAGGGCGCAAAGCGGATTCGGCGAGTGCCGAGGAAAGCTATGATGCGCTTAAGAAATATGCGCGCGATCTGACCGAGGCCGCGCGCGACGGCAAGCTCGACCCGGTGATTGGCCGGGACGAAGAAATTCGCCGCACAATTCAGGTGCTTTCGCGCCGGACAAAGAACAACCCGGTGTTGATTGGCGAGCCCGGCGTCGGAAAAACCGCCATTATCGAGGGCTTGGCACTCCGTATCGTGAATGGCGACGTGCCGGAAGGGTTGAAGCGCAAGCGGCTTATGTCGCTGGATCTCGGTGCTTTGATCGCCGGTGCCAAATTTCGGGGCGAATTTGAAGAGCGGCTGAAGGCGTTGCTGGCGGAAGTCACCAGTGCGCAAGGCGAGATCATTCTTTTCATTGATGAACTGCACAACCTCGTCGGTGCCGGCCGGGCGGAAGGTTCGATGGACGCTTCGAATCTTTTGAAGCCGGCCCTTGCCCGCGGCGAGTTGCATTGCGTTGGCGCCACGACCCTCGACGAATACCGCAAACATGTTGAAAAAGACGCCGCTCTTGCGCGCCGTTTTCAGCCCGTTTTTGTCGCAGAGCCTTCCGTCGAGGACACGGTTTCCATTCTTCGCGGGCTCAAGGAAAAATACGAACTTCACCATGGGGTGCGAATCACGGACCCGGCGATCGTATCGGCGGTGACTTTTTCAAATCGCTATATCACGGACCGCTTTCTTCCCGATAAGGCGATCGATCTGATCGATGAGGCTGCTTCCAGGCTTCGCATGGAGGTGGATTCAAAACCCGAGGAGATCGATGAACTCGACCGGCGCATCATTCAGTTGAAGATTGAGCAATCCGCCTTGGGGAAGGAAGGGGACCCGGCTTCAAAGGACCGTTTGCAAAAGCTGGAGGGCGAGCTGCAGGAGTTGGAGGCGCGCTCCCATGAGTTGACGCTGTTGTGGCAGGCCGAGAAGGAGCAAATTTCCGGGACGCAAAAATTGAAGGAACAACTCGACCAGGCACGCAGCGAACTTGAAATCGCACAGCGAAATGGTGATCTCAACCGGGCCGGCGAGCTTATGTATGGGGTTATCCCGGAACTGGAGCGCAAGCTGGAGAAGGACGAACCGGAAGAAACCCACCGCATGTTGAATGAAGAAGTGACCGAAGCGGACATTGCCAATGTGGTCGCAAGGTGGACGGGAATACCGCTTGAGAAAATGCTCGAAGGCGAAAAGGACAAGATGCTGCGGATGGAAGAAAGCCTCCATGGGCGCGTCATTGGTCAGGAGGAGGCGGTCACGGCCGTAAGCGACGCCGTTCGTCGTGCGCGGGCCGGCCTTCAGGATCCGAACCGGCCGCTGGGTTCTTTCCTCTTTCTGGGGCCGACCGGGGTCGGCAAGACGGAGCTTTCAAAGGCGCTGGCAGCATTTTTATTCGACGACGAGAACGCGATCGCCCGGCTCGACATGTCGGAATATATGGAGAAACATTCCGTTGCCCGCATGATTGGCGCGCCTCCCGGCTATGTCGGGTACGAAGAAGGCGGCGCCCTAACGGAGGCCGTTCGTCGCCGTCCTTACCAGATTGTTCTCTTCGACGAGATCGAAAAGGCGCATCCGGATGTCTTCAACGTGCTGCTTCAAGTGTTGGACGACGGCCGATTGACGGATGGCCAAGGCCGGGTCGTCGATTTTCGCAACACGCTCATTATCCTGACCTCCAATCTTGGCGGCGAAATTCTGGCCAACCAGCCGGAGGGAGAAGACACCGATGCTGTTCGAGAACAAATCATGGAAATCGTTCGGTCGGCCTTCCGCCCCGAATTTCTGAATCGCCTGGACGAGACGCTTCTCTTCCATCACTTAAAGCGTGAGCAAATGGCGGGGATTGTCGATATCCAGCTCCGCCGCCTTCGTGCGCGGCTGGAAGATCGGAAAATGCACCTGGAGCTCAACGAGGACGCCCTAAATTGGCTAGCCGAAATGGGCTACGACCCGATTTATGGGGCGCGTCCGTTAAAGCGCGTTATTCAAAAATATCTTGAGAACCCGCTTTCGGTGCAAATTTTGGAAGGCACGCTGAAGGAAGGCGACACGCTTCGCGTTACGCGAGGAGAAGAAGGGCTTAAGATTCGCACGGTGAAGGTGAAGGCGGCCTAAAAGTTTTGGCGCTATTCGTTGCTGGCTAACTGGTTTTGCAGCGGCAGATCGGCGAGCTGCTGATCAAGTTCGCTTCGTTTTTTCTTGAACGCGGTCAGAGTCTTGCCTTTTAGCTTTAGACCGGTTGGCAGGTTTAGGCGCATCGGGTTCGTTTGCTTCCCCGCTTCATGGACTTCGTAATGCAGATGCGGTCCCGTCGAGCGGCCCGTCGATCCGACATAGCCGATGATCTGCCCTTGTTGGACGCGCTTTCCCTTTCGGACGCCATTCGCAAAGCTTTGTAAATGCGCATAAGCCGTCTTGAAGCGCGAGCCGTGGCGAATGCGGACATATTTCCCATAACCGCCATACCGATTGGCCCGCTCGATGGTGCCATCGCCGGAAGCAAGAACGGGCGTGCCGCGCGGCGCTGCAAAATCAACCCCGCGGTGCATGCGGGTATAACCAAGAATAGGATGACGGCGTTTGCCATAGCGCGAACTGATCCGTGCCCCGTCAACGGGCGTGCGCATCAACGCTTTGCGAACGCTTTCCCCTTTCTCATTGAAATAATCCGCGATGCCTTTCTGCGGCGAAAAGCGATAAATTCGTAGGGCTTTTCCACGAATCTCCAGCTCGGCGTAAAGCACATTGCCATTGTGGACGATGTGGCCTTCCTCATCGAGGAAGCGCTCGAACACAAGCTCGAAACGATCGCCGGAGCGAATGTCCCGCTGGAAGTCGATGTCGAAACTGTAAGCGCGGATCATTTCAATCACGACGCTTGTCGGCATGTCTGCGCGATCTGCTGCCTCGAACAGACTTGTTTCGATCGTGGCGCCGGCGCGAACGAGCTCCTGAAGCACAGGCCTTTCAATTTTTTCGGAAATAAAGTTGCCGGTCGCGTTGCGGGCAACCACCAGATCCAAATCGTAGCGAAGGGCCACGCGCATGCCGTCGAATGTTTCGCTCGCCTTTACTTCCTCTTCGGCTTTTTCATGGGCCGGGACGGTTTGATAGCGAAGCGCGATTTCCGTTTCCGGTTTCAGCTTTCTGGGGTCGTAGGATTTTCGCAGCGCTTCGATCGCGAGATGGGCTTGCGAGCGGGGAACGTCGGCGCGCAAGAGAAGGTTCATCAAGGTATCGCCCTTGCGCACGTGAACGATCCGTTCCGTGAGGCGGGGTTCCGGCGGCGTCGCCTTGATTTTGGGCAGGACGGCTTCGAGGAAAGCCGCCGGGCCAAGGGACGATAGGCCCTTGGGCGTGGCACGCCAGGTTCCCGCCGCTGGCTCCAACCCCGAAGGGCTCGCTTCCGGAAGCCGGGAATTTGCAAAGTCCGATGTGGCAAGCCACAGCATGACGGCGATGACCGCCCCTTGCACCAGCATGCGCCTCATTCAGATGGTCCTATCTCTTTTGAATCCATGATCTTCTTCTTAACTCCTGGCCCTGACCATATGGTTAAAATCCTAGGCTGGGCTAGGGTTTGCCAGGAAAAGGGGTGGGTTGCCAAGAGAAACCGCTCCTTATTCTGTGGAGCCCATCAAGAACGAATGGACAAACCAAAATTCTGGAAGAAAGGCCCTAGACTTCCCAAATATAGCATCGGGCGAATACTAGCCCGCAATATCTAGTATTTGCAAGGCCCTCCCATCCGTCGTTTTTGTCTCGGATTCCGGGGGCGAAGGGGGCCTCGAAAAGTCCCTTTTTCTTCGAATGAAGAAACGGCCCCGCGGCTCTTTTTGCACTGCAAATAAACCCAGCGGCAGGGCAGATTTTTCTAAGGAAAACGCGCCTCTTGAAAAGGTTTGACAGGCGATGCGTTGGCAGCGTATTAACTCGCCTTCTGCGGCATACGTAGACGTTGTTCGGACGCCCTTGGGTCAACCGGGGGGGTGCGGGTCTTTGCCGCCGAATAAAAGCTGCTATTTGACATTGTGGATCGATTGAAGAGATGCGTGGGCGGCGGCGCGTGACAAAGATACACGCCATCGCAAGCGCATAATTTTTGTGACCAGCAATCAGTTGGTCACGCTACGTTTGTGATGATGTGCTTAATAGAAATAGAGATCCCTTTGGGATCTTTATTAGAACTTTCAATTTGAGAGTTTGATCCTGGCTCAGAACGAACGCTGGCGGCATGCCTAACACATGCAAGTCGAACGAAGGCTTCGGCCTTAGTGGCAGACGGGTGAGTATCACGTGGGAATCTGCCCATCAGTACGGAATAACTACTGGAAACGGTGGCTAATGCCGAATACGCCCTCCGGGGGAAAGATTTATCGCTGATGGATGAGCCCGCGTCGGATTAGCTTGTTGGTGGGGTAACGGCCTACCAAGGCGACGATCCGTAGCTGGTCTGAGAGGACGATCAGCCACACTGGGACTGAGACACGGCCCAGACTCCTACGGGAGGCAGCAGTGGGGAATATTGGACAATGGGGGCAACCCTGATCCAGCAATGCCGCGT
>JAJFGH010000155.1 GCA_021776275.1 Alphaproteobacteria bacterium
GCCGTCGCCGCAGGCCGCGACGTGATCGCCAGCGATTATGGCGCGGATTATTTGCCGGAGAGCCCGCGCGTCTATCAGAGCAAAGCGAAAAACGCACAGGAAGCCCATGAAGCGATCCGGCCGACGGATTTTCAGCGGCGCCCCGAAAGCGTTGCAAAGTTTCTCGATTCGGATCAGGAAAAACTCTATGGACTGATCTGGAAGCGTGCGATGGCAAGCCAGACAGCAAGTGCGCTGATGGACAAGGTCGCCATCGACATCGTCGATCCCGATGGAAAAGACGGCTTTCGCGCCACCGGCTCGGTCGTCGCTTTCGACGGCTTTCTCAAGCTTTATCAAGAGGGCCGCGACGAACCGAGCGAAGAGGAAGAAGGCGTGCGCCTCCCCAATGTCGCATTGGGAGCCCCGCTTCCGAAAAAGGAAATTCTGCCCGAACAGCATTTTACCCAGCCGCCGCCCCGCTTTTCGGAAGCCAGCCTTGTAAAACGGCTGGAAGAATTGGGGATTGGCCGGCCTTCGACTTACGCGTCGATTATTTCGGTCCTGCAAGACCGCGATTACGTCCGCCTCGACAAGAAGCGCTTCATTCCGGAAGACCGTGGCCGGCTGGTCACAACGTTTCTGGAAAGTTTTTTCGAACGCTACATTCAATATCACTTTACGGCCGATCTTGAAGACAGGCTGGACGACGTTTCCGGCGGTCGGACGGATTGGAAGCAGGTCCTGAACGATTTCTGGAAGAATTTCGAGAAGGCCATCGCCGGCACGAAGGACCTTGCCATCAAGGATGTCCTCGATGCGCTGGACGAAGCGCTTGGCCCCCACTTCTTCCCCGAAACCGAGTCCAACAAAACGCCGCGCCGCTGCCCGATCTGCGGAGATGGGCGGCTTGGCCTGAAACTCGGCAAGTTCGGCGCTTTTGTCGGTTGCTCGGCTTACCCGGAATGCACCTTCACGCGCCAACTTGCAGAGGGCCTGCAAGGCGATGACGCCGTCGTGCTGGATGGGCCCCTTGAATTGGGCATCGATCCGAAAAGCGGCGACAAGGTCACCCTTCGCAAGGGCCCTTATGGGCTCTACCTGCAATTGGGCGAAGCCAAGGAAAAAGGCGACAAGCCAAAGCGGATTTCCCTGCCCCCGGACCGCTCTCCCGCCGATCTCGAACTCGAATTTGCACTGAAACTGCTTTATCTGCCTCGTGAAATCGGCAAGCACCCGGAAAGCGGCGAGCCGATCCTGGCCGGAATCGGGCGCTACGGTCCCTATCTTCAGCACGAAAAGAAATACCGCTCGCTGCCAGGCGTCGAAGACGTGCTGACGATCGGGCTAAACCGGGCCGTCGATTTGCTGGCAACGGCGCCGGAACGGCGCCAATCGGCTGCGGCCTTGCGCACCCTTGGGGCGCATCCGGAAGATGAAAAACCGGTCACCGTCCATAAGGGCAGGTATGGCCCTTACGTGAAACATGGCAGCGTCAACGCCACCATCCCGAAGGACCTTTCCCCGGAGTCGATTACGCTGGAAGCGGCGGTACCCCTATTGGCGGCGCGCGCGGAACGCATGAAGAAAAAAGGACCCGCGAAGAAAAAGGCGGCGAAAAAGAAAACCGCAAAAAAGAAAACCGCGAAGAAAAAAACGGCGAAGAAAAAAGCCGCAAAGAAAGCGACCGATGACACGCCACCTTCTGCCGCCTGAACGGGGCTAGAGGCCCATGCCCAGCCAACCGTCCCCGCCCTTCCCCAGCAAAGAAGAAATCCGCGACTTTATCCAAGAGAGCCCTTCGCCGGTCGGCAAGCGCGAGATCGGACGTGCTTTTCGCCTTTCGGGAAACGCGGGCATCAAGCTGAAGGCCGTTCTGAAGGAAATGCTGGAAGAGGGCGAGATTGCACGCGGCGAACACCGGCGCTTCGTTGTGCCGAAAGGCTTGCCGCCCGTCTCCGTTCTCGAAATTTCCGGCACGGACTCGGATGGCGAGGTGATGGCACGTCCAATCTCGTGGAAGGCGCAAGAACCTCTGCCGCCGATCTTTGTGGCGATGGAGCGGCGCGGCCGAACCGCCCTTTGGCCGGGCGAGCGCATTCTTGCCCGCGTCCGTCAAACAAAAGACGGCACCTATACGGCGCGCATTATTCGCCGCATCGGCGCGGCACCGGACCGCATCCTCGGCGTGCTCGAAAAAGAGGGCAATGGCATCCGCCTGCTGCCGACGGACCGCCGTCACAAACATATCTATCGCATTAGCCGCGACGATATGGGCGAAGCCCATGAGGGCGACCTTGCTCTCGCCGAGGTGACGCGCAGTTCGCATCGCACCCGCGAAGCCCGCATCATCGAAAGCTTTGGATCCATGCGCGCGCCGCGGGCAATCAGCCGTATTGCCATTCAAAGCCACGACATCCCCACGGAATTTTCGCCGGAGGCCCTGGCCCTGGCCGAACGGGCGGGCCCCCCGGAGGAAAAAGGCCGGACGGATTTTCGCGCAATTCCCCTGGTGACAATCGACGGACCGAACGCGCGCGATTTCGACGATGCCGTCTGGGCGGAGGCCGATCCGGAAAACCCGGGTGGCTGGCACCTGCTGGTGGCCATTGCCGACGTCGCCCATTACGTCCGCGAGGACGACGCGCTGGATCGCGTGGCCTTTGAACGCGGCAATTCCGTCTATTTCCCGGACCGCGTCGTACCGATGCTACCCGAACAGCTTTCAAACGGATGGTGCTCGTTAAAACCCGGCGAAGACCGTTCCTGCCTTGCCGTGCATCTATGGATAGACGGGGACGGCCAATTGCTTCGCCACGAATTTCAGCGCGGCCTGATGCGTTCCGCCGCCAGGCTTACCTATGAACAGGTCCAGCGCGCCGAGGACGGTTCTCCCGACGAAGCTACCGCCCCCCTTTGGGAAAGCGTGCTCAAGCCCCTTTATGGGGCGTATCGCGCCCTCAAAAAAGCGCGCGCCGGCCGCGGCACGATCGAGCTGGATCTGCCGGACCGCGAAATGGTTCTTGATGCCGACGGCATTCCCGTTGCCATCCAGGCTGCCTTGCGTTTCGATAGCCATCGCCTGATTGAGGAGTGCATGATCCTTGCAAATGTCGCCGCGGCCGAAACGCTGGAGAAGCGCCGCACGCCTTGCATGTACCGCATCCATGACGTTCCCCCGGCAAGCAAGCTGGAACCACTTCGGGAATTTCTCACCTCCCTCGATCTGCGCCTGGCAAAGGGACAGGTTTTGCGGCCGCGCCATTTCAACCAAATTCTTCAACAGGCCGCCGATACGGCCTATTCGGAAATCATCAACCTCGTCGTGCTGCGCAGCCAGTCGAAGGCGGAATACAGCCCCGAGAATTATGGCCATTTCGGCCTGGCGTTGACGCGCTATTGCCATTTCACGTCGCCCATTCGCCGTTATGCCGACTTGCTTGTTCATCGCGCCCTCATTCGCGCGCTTGGCTTTGGTAAAGATGGCTTAAGCGAAAAGACGGAAAAGCGGCTTGCTGAGATCGGCGAACATATTTCGCTTGTAGAACGCCGGGCGGAAACGGCCGAGCGCGACGCGGTTGACCGTTACGCGACGCTTTTCCTCGAAGACCGCGTTGGCGGGGAATTTTCAGGCCAAATTAACGGGGTTACCCGCTTCGGGCTTTTCATAACCCTCGACGATACCGGCGCCGATGGCTTCGTCCCGGTACGCACGCTTGGCTGGGACCATTTTGTGCATGACGCGGTTCACCACCGGCTTGCCGGCCAGCAGAGCGGCCTTACCTTCCGTTTGGGCGATCGTGTTCGGGTAAAGCTTGTGGAGGCAAGCGCGGCAAGGGGCAGCCTGCTTTTCGCCATTGTCGAAGGCGGCATGACCGAGAAAATCCGCCGGAAGCCCGCGGGCAAGCGCCCAGGAAAGCGGCCAGGCAAGCGCCCGCCCCAAAAAAAGACCGCCCAGACCCGCCGGAAGCGCTAAGATCGGCGGCATGCACGGAAACAAAGGAACGCGGTGCCAGCGCCTTCTTTTGGCGTTTCTGGCGACCCTCATGCTTTCGGCCTGCGCGGCAAGCGAAGGCCAGATCTCCGCAACGCCCCCTCCGGAAAGGGCGGCGGTCGTTTTTGCCGTGGGCTATGGCGGCATCGCGGAAAAATATCTTGAGCCAAAGACCATCCGCGAATTAGCGATCGAAGGGCTTGAAGGACTTTCGGACGCCGACCCAAGCCTTGCGTTCGAGGAACGCGGCGGCCTGCTTCGGCTGACCCGGAACGGCCGCCTGCTGCGTGTCGGCGTTGTCCCCGGCCCACAAAATTTGGACGACTGGGCCGCGTTAAGCGCGGATTTCCTTGCCGTCTCCCTTGCAAACCGGGAAACCGAGGCGAAGGCGGAGACCTATACGGCCGCGATGTTTCAACGCGTGCTGCACTCGCTTGACGGCTATTCCCGCTACGCCGGCGGGCGAACCGCCATCCGCCAACGCGAAAAGCGCAAAGGCTATAGCGGCGCAGGCCTTCAGGTTCATCGCTACGAGGAATCCTTTGTCGTCACCGAGGTGATCCCCAAAAGCCCCGCGGAAAAAGCCGGCATCCAGCCTTCGGATGAAATCCTAAAGATTGGCGCTGTCCCAACCGCCGGGCTCGATTTACCGTCTTTGATGGACCGCCTGCGTGGCCCCGTTAACAGCAAACTTTTCCTCACCCTCAAACGCCGTGGCGTTTCGGCCCCCCTTAACGTCACCCTCAACCGTCAGCAGGTGTTCATGCCCACCATTCGCTATGAACGCCGCAACGCGATCGCCTATTTGCGCATCCTGAGCTTTAACCGCGACACCGCGCGAAGCCTTGCCCGCCATCTGGCAAAAATCGAGGCCGAGCAGGCCGCGCCTCAAGGCATCGTTCTCGATCTTCGCGGCAATCCCGGTGGCCTGATGGACCAGGCCATCGCCGTTGCCGACCTCTTTTTGAAATCGGGCCGCATTATCACCACGCGCGGGCGGCACCCCGGCAGCAACCAAATTTACAACGCCGTTGCCGGCGACGCTGGCACCGGCGTGCCGATCGTTGTGCTTTTGAACGGCAAAAGCGCGTCCTCTGCCGAGATCGTCGCGGCGGCCCTTCACGATCAACACCGCGCCCTCATCGTTGGCAGCCGCTCTTACGGGAAAGGCAGTGTGCAAACGATCCTGCCCTTGCCCGACGGCGCCGAAATCACCCTAACCTGGTCCCGTATTTACACCCCGGACGGCAACCCCTTGAACGATGCCGGTGTTGGACCAAATGTCTGCACGGCCGGATCGGCCGAAAAGGACAGGAAGGCATTGGAGGTCTTGACGTCCCTTGCACGAACCCGGAAAACCGAAACCGCCTGCCCGTCCCTTCGGACGGAAAGCCCGCTCGACCTTCCCATTGCCGAGGC
>JAJFGH010000156.1 GCA_021776275.1 Alphaproteobacteria bacterium
AACTCCGCACCGCCCGACGAAGACAGAACCTTCGTGATCGCTGCCGTCAACGTCGTCTTCCCATGGTCAACGTGACCAATCGTCCCAACGTTGCAATGCGGTTTCGTACGCTCGAATTTCGCTTTCGCCATTGTTCTTTCCTATTTCTTAAATCTGGCGTTCAACAAGTCGATGAACTGATTGAAAGATCTTTCGTCCCCTCTCCGACGCCCACGCCACAAATGGAGCGGGTGAGGGGAATCGAACCCCTGTCTTCAGCTTGGAAGGCTGAAGCTCTACCATTGAGCTACACCCGCCTATTTTTGCCCCATGGTTCGTCTTCAAACCCTGTCTGGTGGAGGGGGTAGGATTCGAACCTACGTAGACGTACGTCGGCAGATTTACAGTCTGCTGCCTTTGACCGCTCGGCCACCCCTCCAAGCCACAACAGCTACGCAGGCGTAATGGCCCGCGAAGAAAGGGGATTTGCCCTCGAATGTCAAGCAAATTCAAAGGACTAATCTAGGGGAAACCCCTTGCTTTCAGCGTTGTCATCAGGCAAGCCAACCGTGTAAGGCCTGCAGTGCGAAAATTTGCAGGGACTATAGGTTGTTCAATGCCCAAGCGCAAGCATCCGAGAGCCAAGAAACCCAAGGATTCCGGCCCAGGCCGCAAGGCCAGGGGACGGCCATCCGCAGGGCCGTGGCTTTATGGCACCCACGCCGTTCTTGCTGCGCTTGCGAACCCGCAGCGAATTTGCCGGCGCCTGGTACTGACCCAGGAAGCCCAGGCGGGGTTGCAAGAAAAACCAGATAAAATCAAAGAATTAGACGGTATTTCCGTG
Organism: Alphaproteobacteria bacterium; assembly: GCA_021776275.1. Lineage (GTDB taxonomy): Bacteria > Pseudomonadota > Alphaproteobacteria. The sequence continues at coordinate 824 of JAJFGH010000156.1, forward strand.
GAAATTGCCCCCCGCGACACGGTTGCCGGCCTGCTGCCGCCCGGTGCCGTCCATCAGGGCATTGCCCTTTTGGCGGCCCCCTTGCCGCCCGTCGGCCTGGAGGACGTGCTGCGAAATGCGAAGGCCAAGGCGAACGCCATGGTGGTTCTTCTCGATCACGTAACGGACCCGCAAAATGTGGGAGCGGTTCTCCGCTCGGCCGCCGCCTTCGGGGCGGAGGCAGTGTGCCTGACGGAGCGCCACGGCCCCCCTGGCGCTTCGGGCGCCCTGGCAAAGGCCGCGTCCGGCGCCCTGGAAACCTTGCCTTTGGTCCAGGTCACGAATCTCGTGCGAAGCATAGAGACGCTGAAAGAAGCCGATTTTTGGTGCCTTGGCCTGGATCCGGACGCAGAGACAAACCTGCCCGAGAGCAAGGCGGAAGGCCGAATAGCCCTTGTCCTTGGCGCGGAAGGCGCCGGCCTGCGCCGCCTCACCCGCGCCCATTGCGATTATCTGGCCAGGCTGCCGATCCGCCCCAACACCGTCGCAAGCCTGAACGTCGCCGCAGCCGCCGCCATCGCCCTCTACGAACTTGCCGGACGGCGGGGGGCAGCGCTATCGTCCGCCGACGGCACGCCCACCGGCGGCACGCCGGATTAGCTCAGTGGTAGAGCAGCGGTTTTGTAAACCGAAGGTCGGGGGTTCGAATCCTCCATCCGGCACCAGTTTTTAGCGCAAGCAAGTTCCTTCGTTTCAAATGAAACGAAGGAGCGCCCATGGCCAATATTCCTAAGGCCAATATCCCTAAACATTTTGCTCGAAATTCCGCCGCACTACCCTATCTCTCTTGTTAAGATCGGTGTTCGATTGCGCCACATTGGAACGCGAATCGAAGCGTGCGAACGGCGAAAACAATGAGGGGATTTTGCATCGTGAAACGCTCTTCCTGGAAAATCTGTTTGTTAAGCGCCGTTTTTCTGACAATGGCCGCGCCATGGCCCAGCTTCGCGCAAAGCGCGTCGGAGGAAGACGGCCTTAAAATCACCGTTCACCCCACGCCGGCCCCAAAAACCAGCCAGGACGCATCGAAGGGCTTTTCGGGGGGCCAGCGAGCCTATGCGAAAGGCAATTTCGCCGCGGCTTATAAAGAGTTGCTGCCGCTGGCCGTCGAAGGAAACCCGACCGCACAATTTTATATCGGGCAAATTTACGACCCGACCAATCTGGACCGCATCGGCGTCACCTATGGCGATGGCGAGCAAATCATCCAAAATCATAAGGACGCGCTGCGCTGGTATTTGAAGGCCGCCAAACAAGGGCATGTGCAGGCACAACGCCAAGCCGGAATTTTCTTCAAATACGGTCAGCTTTACCGCAACGCCTTCAAATGGCTAAAGCGCGCGGCAGAGGCCGGCGATGGCGAAGCGCAATATCAGCTTGGGATTATGTACCACTACGGCATGGGCATGCCACGCGACGACAATAAGGCGGCAAAATGGCTGGCCCTCGGGGGCCCCAATATGAGCGAGTACAAACAAAAGCAATATGGATGGAAAGCCGGCCAAGGTTTCGGCGCGCCAGCCCAGGGCAAGGAGTTGGTCGGCATTTTGAAAAATAGCGGCGGCGAAGAAACGGATGCGATTCGCGCCAATCGCGTGCAATCGCGCGGCACCATTTCCCATCGAAGCGAATCGGATGGCGAGACCCGCTCGGAGGAATATGAAAAAGCCGTCGGCTCGTTCTTTTAATTCCCTGCCGTACGAAGGACCCGAAGACAAGGAGCGAGGAAACGAAGGATGAATATCCGCAGCGCACTCTTAGCCACCTTTATCATCGTCATGGGGAGCGCCCTCGCTGCCCCGGCCCCGGCCGCAGAGATAAAAGCCGGCACCGTCGTTAACGCCAAGAATCTCGACCAGCTTCTCGGCAGGACGTTCGATGGCATGCCGCTTTCCGACCTTATTCCGGAGCGCTTTCAATGGCAGATCCGCGAAAAAGGTCTGACCATGAAGCTCGCGCATACAAAGCCGCATCCGATCGACCCCTTGCTTCAAAAAGCAGGCGAGAAAAACCGAACCACCGTCTCGCTTGATCGGGAAACGCGCAAGGTCGTTGGCTGGAAAGCCGGCGCGCCCTTCCCGGACATCAAACTGGACGATCCGGATGCCGGCCTAAAGGTTATATGGAACCTTTTTTACGGAAGGCCGCGCGGCGACAGCCAAAGCTTTCCAAATGGCAGCGCCGTGATGATCAGCGGCGAGAAGGGTATCGAGGGCATTACACGCCAGGAACTCACCCGCGTTTTTCTTAAGGGCCTTCTGCGCCGGAAAGGGGCGCCGACCCTTGGCACCGGAAAGATTTTCGACAAGAACATCCTCGTTATGACGGCGCCGAATATCTTCGAAGGCAATGGGCTGCTGTTTTACCGCTACGACACCGGCGAAACGGACTATTTGCTGATTTACGCGAAGGACGCCAACAAGGTCGTCAAATGGTCCGGTGATTTCTGGATGGACCAGGTCGGGGAGACGGATTTCCTTGGCGACGATTTGATGGTCTTCGGCGCCTACCCAACCTGGTATGACGATTATCGGATTCTGGCAAAAAAGAAGGTCCTCGTGATTGCCAACACGGAGCACCCCTTCTGGATCACCGATGCGCCGAAGGGTGCCGAACGATACCCCGGCTTCGACATGAAAACCCAGCCGCACTGGAACCCGGTGGACCGGTGGGAGCCGCGCGAGGTTTACGTCATCGAGGCGAAAGCGCCGATGCTGCATCCCTATAGCCGCAAAATCCTCTACATCGATACCAAGACCTGGATTCCCTATCTTGGCGAGTTTTACGCAAAGAAGGGCGCCCATTGGAAAACGACCATCCACGGATACCACGCCTTCCCGATCGAAAAAGAACCGAAGGGAACCATTCTCTGGCCGACTTGGGCACAGATTGTCGATTTTCGGAAAAACCATGCCACCATCCTTTCCACCGACGATTCCATTCGCTTCAACGATGCCATTGATCCGGCGTTGATCAGCCTCAATACGCTGAAAGGTGGTCGTGAAGACACGGAGATCGACGTGCCGTGGTCCGAGCTGCAAGCGGAGTAGCGTTCTATGCCCAGCTTCAAGAACGTGAAACGAACGCAGAAATTTCTCTCCATTTGGGCCCTCCTCTCGCTTTTTTGGATCGCCGGCATCGGCGCCTGGACCCTGCCCGGGTGGTCGAAGGATGCCGTCGCAATCTTCGAGTTCAATTACGAGATTACCGAGGAGCGCTTCCCCATCCTGAAAGGCCGGCGCGGCAGGGTTGAGCTTTATGAAACGCAAAACCGTACGGAAGCAACGGCGACGCAAAACCTAGCCCTGCATCTGGCCGGTATCCTAGGTCTGCCGCTTCTAGGCCTTGGCCTGGGCTTTGGCTATATGCGCAGGCAGCCATAGCCGCCGTCCCGGCCCTTTAAGCACTTTTTTAACCAAATTCCTTGCGAAATAGGGCCGTCAACCGTTTCGGCGCCAAGGACAACGCAAGGGCCATTAGATGAACCGCAAGGAACGCCGTCAGCGTGAAAAATTGCGCCGAACGCGTGGCGCCTCCCCCCTGCCACAGGGCCTGCAAGAGGCCGTCTCCCTCCATCAAAGCGGGCGCGTTGGCGACGCGTTGCCGCTTTATCAAACTTTTCTTTCCGAACAGCCGGACCACCCGGACGCCCTGAATTATTGCGGCCTTGCCACCTATCAGCTTGGCAACGCCGCCCATGCTCTCGGTTTGATCGAAGCCGCCGTGGAGGCCGAACCGACAAATGCAGGCGCCCATAACAACCTCGGTCTCGTTTTTCAAAAGCTTGGGCGGCTGGACGATGCGGAAGGCGCTTATCGGCGGGCATTGAAACTGCAGCCGAAGATGTCGCAGTTTCATAGCAATTTAGGCAACATCTTACAGACCGCCGGCAAGTTTGACGAAGCCGTCCACGCCTATCACGACGCCATCGCCATCAAGCCCGACAGCGCCGAGGCATTGAACAACCTTGGCAACGTCCTGAAGAAACAGCGCAAGCTTGACGAAGCACATGGCGCGTACAAGCAAGCCCTGAAATTTTCTCCGGACAATCCGGATACGCACAGCAATCTTGGCGTGCTGCTTCAGGCAACAGGAAAACCGGAAGAGGCCATTGCCGCCTTTCAACGTTCGCTTGAGATCAAGCCGAAAAACGCGGAGGCCTATTTTAATTTGGGCGGTGTCTATCGCGAACTTGGCCGCATCGACGAAGCCATCGCCGCCTATCAGCAGGCCATCGAACTGCAGCCGGATCTGAACGTGTACGATAATCTTGGCAGCCTGCTGCTGGACGACGGCGCCCTAAACAAGACCACCCCGGCTTTGCAAAAAGTGGTCGAAACCCCCAGCAACAGTCCAGCTGCCTGCGCCAACCTTGCCGGGCTGCTTGCCGATGGCGACGATCTGGACGGCGCCGAGGCCCTGGCCAGACAAGCAATGCAAGCCAACGGCCATCTGCCGGACGCCACCGCCAACTTGGCAAAAATATTGGTCGAGAAGGGAGATCTAGACGGCGCGCTGGCAGCCTACGCTTTGATCCCGCGCGAATCCCGAAAAGACATGGTCCCCCACATCAATTTTGCCGTGACGCTTTTGCGCCAGCAGCGAATTTCGGAAGGGCTGGACGTGCTGAATTCCCTTCTTGAAGAACCGCTTCTAACCACGAACCAGCGCTATGCCCTTGTTGTGAACAAAGGGATTTACGCATGGCTTCAGGAAGACCTCGGCGAATTGGCAGCTTGTCTGGAAGCCTGCGAAGCGCAGGCAAATACCATCGATCGAACGACCATCGATGCAAGCTTGTGCATTTATCAGCTCTACCTCGAACGCCTGCTTCGTTACCGGCAGGAAAACGCCGCGCTTTACGAGCCTTCTTCCAGCAACGTCTTGCACATGATCGGCGAAAGCCATTCCCTTTCGTCAAATGGCACCCGCGTTTCTTTCAAGGGCGCGTCCGCAAAAATACGCTCTCACCTTCTGATAGGCTGCAAGGCCTGGCATCTCTCTCAGGCGAAGGCGAACTATTTCCAACGCGGCCTGGGAACAATCCTGCAGCAGGTCCCCGAAAAGGCCACCGCCTTTTTTGCCTTCGGCGAAATCGACTGCCGCCACAACGAAGGGGTTTTTCACCACTTCCGCAAGCGGGGCGGCGATTTGGATGGGATTATTCGAACCACCGTCGAAGGCTATACCGGCCTTGTCGCAAAACTGGCCACCGCGCGGTCCATTCGTCCAATCATTTGCGGCGTGCCGGCGCCCCATTGCGAGCGCCCGGCACTGAACGGCCTCACCTCAGAGGATCGCAAAAGCTATCTCGATGCCATTGCCCATTTTAACCAAGCCCTAAAAGACGCCGCCACCGAGCGCGGCGCCGGCTTTATCGACCTTTATGGGCTAACGGCGGGCGCAAACGGCACGTCCGGCGGCGACCGGCACATTGACCACCATCACCTGCTCCCGAATTTTTTGCGCGAAGCCCTTTCCGATTAACGGGACAGGCAGCCTAGGGCTTTGGAAAATTCGGCTTTCGTTTTTCCAGGAAGGCACGAATGCCTTCGGCGAATTCCGCGTCCGCAGCCGAATCCATGATGCCGCGTTCTTCCATACGAAGCTGGCTTTCCAGGGTCGTCGCGTAAGCAAGGGAATGGTTCAGAAGCGCTTTCGTCCGGGCCAACGCCTTGGCCGGACCCGTTGCCAGGCGCGCGGCGATTTCCGCCGTCTTTTCCTCCAACGCGTCGTCGGCAACCACCCAATTGACGATGCCAAGCTCATAGGCACGCTTTGCATCGAACCGGTCTCCCAGCAGCGCAAGTTCCATCGCCTGCTTGAACGCAACGCTTCGCGGCAGAAAATAGGTCGAGCCGCCATCCGGGCTAAGGCCGATATGG
>JAJFGH010000157.1 GCA_021776275.1 Alphaproteobacteria bacterium
GGCTCGTGCGGCAAGGGAAAAGGGATTGCGCCATGGTCCACCAGCACGCGCAGGTAATTTTCGCGAAGCGCATACCATGGAAGCTTCGAATAGCCTCCCGGCGCCTCCCAATCGAGTGTCACTCCAATAACCGGCATACCCATGGGAGGGGACTGTAAGCCGCGAGCGGGGTTTGCGGCAACCAATCCCCGCCCCCTCTTGACGGATTGCGGGCCGCTCTTCACTCTCGCCCCATGAGGACACGGAAATTCCCCGCCTTTCTCGAAGCCGAAAACCAGGCCGAGGCCGCTGGAAAACGTGGCGAAATCCCGGTCGGTGCCGCCCTTGTCGACAGCCGGACGGGCAATGTGCTGGCCGCCTTCGGCAACCGGACGGAGGAGCTTTCCGACCCCACGGCCCATGCGGAAATGCTTTGCCTGCGCGAGGGTGCGCGCAAAGCTGAAAGCCCCCGCCTTCCCTTTTGCGATCTTTACGTCACCTTGGAGCCTTGCGCCATGTGCGCGGCGGCGATTTCCTTCGCACGCATCCGCCGACTTGTTTTCGGGGCCTACGACCCCAAGGGCGGCGGCGTCGAACACGGGCCCCGCCTGTTCCACCAGCCCACCTGCCACCATCGCCCGGAAGTCACCGGCGGGATCGATGAGGAAATATGCAAGGCGTTGCTGACGGCCTTCTTCGCCGCGCGCCGCGAAGAAACACTATGATGAGCAGGCAAAAAACCCATTTGCGACGGAGCCACCGATGACGCCCGAAGAAACGCGACACGTCCAGACGACCTTCGCCAAACTGCAGGAAAATGCGGATCGCGCCGCCGCCGTTTTTTACGAGCGGCTTTTTGCGCACGATCCGAAATTACGGCAGCTTTTTCTAGGCGATTTGGCCGAGCAGGGGTTAAAGCTGATGGCGATGCTGCGCATGCTTGTAAAAACCGCCAACGATTTGTATGCCATCACCCCGGCGATCGAAAATTTGGGCATCCAGCACACGCGCTTCCACGTGCAGCCGGCGGATTACGAAACCTTCAACCAGGCCCTTCTGGAAATGCTGGCGGAGGAGCTGGGCCCGGATTTCACGCCCGAGGTACGGCAGGCCTGGCAGCAGATCTACACGGAAATCTCCAGCCTGATGAAAGAAGCCGGCAAGGACGTCGTGCGCTAGAAACCGGCACGCGCCGCCAAAAAGCTTAATTCGCCACCTACCATTGTCGGGTGTCGCCGCTCTTTTCGGAAAATTTTAGACGGACTCTTACGTTTCGTTAAGATGCCTTAACGACAATGCGGGGCATTGCAGAACACCAAGAGGAAACAAAAATGTCCCCAGAGGAAATTCTACTCGTGCAGAGCACGTTTCAAAAAGTTGCCCCCATCGCCGAGGACGCGGCGGCAATGTTTTATGGCCGTCTCTTCGAACTGAACCCCGGCTTGAAACCCCTTTTCAAGGGCGACATGCAGGAACAGGGGCGGAAGCTGATGACGATGATCGCGACCGCCGTGAACGGGCTTGACCATCTCGACGATATCGTGCCTGCCGTGTGCGACCTTGGCGTACGCCATGTCGATTATGGCGTGAAGCCGCAGGACTACGACACGGTCGGCGAAGCCTTGCTGTGGACCCTTGGCCAAGGCCTGGGCGATGCTTTCACACCGGAAGTCGAGACGGCCTGGACGAAAGCCTATGTGCTGTTGGCAACCGTGATGAAGGACGCAGCGGCGAAAGCCGCCTAGCGGACGGCTAATCGCCGATCGCGCGCCAGCCGATGTCGCGGCGGCAGAAGCCATCCGGCCAATCGATCCGGTCCACCGCCCCATAGGCGCGGCGTTGGGCGTCGGCGATCGTGTCGCCCAGGGCGGTTACGCCGAGCACGCGCCCGCCATTGGCAACGACCCGACCACCCTCCATCGCCCGCGTGCCGGCGTGATAGACGGAAACGCCTGGAAGGATTTCTGCCGCGTCAAGCCCGCGGATCTCCGTTCCCTTTTCATAGGCGCCCGGATAGCCCTTTGCCGCCAACACGACGCAAAGGGCCGCCTGCGCTCGCCAACGGAACGTGATTTCGTCCAGGCGGCCTTCCTGGGTGGCAACAAGCGCAGCCAACAAATCTGAATCGAGCCTTGCCATCAACACCTGGCATTCCGGGTCGCCAAAACGAATGTTGAATTCCAGCAATTTCACGCCCCCGGCCCCGATCATCAGGCCCGCGAAAAGCACGCCCTGAAACGGACAGCCTTCCGCCGCCATGCCGCGCATGGTGGGCTCGAGAATGTCCGCCATAACCGTGTCGACGACCGCGTCGGTGACGATTTCCGCCGGGGAATAGGCGCCCATGCCGCCCGTGTTCGGGCCTTTGTCGCCCTCGCCAACCGCTTTGTGATCCTGGGCGGCAATCAGCGGCAAGATATGTTCGCCATCGACAAGGGCGAAGAAGCTCGCCTCCTCGCCTTCGAGATATTCTTCGATAACGATTTCCTGACCGGCGTCGCCGAAACGCGCATCTATGAGCGCCGCTTCGATGGCGGCCTCCGCCTCTTCGAGGCTTTGGGCCACCGTGACCCCTTTTCCCGCCGCCAGGCCATCCGCCTTGATCACGATCGGAACGCCCTTCGCGTGGAGATAGGCCTTGGCCGCCGCCACGTCCTGAAACCGGGCGTAATCCGCCGTCGGCACGCCATATTTCGCGCAAATGTCCTTCATGAAGCCCTTCGATCCCTCGAGGGCCGATGCCTTGCGATCGGGGCCGAAGGCGGGAATGCCGGCAGCGCCCAACGCATCCACCAGCCCAAGGACAAGCGGCGCTTCCGGGCCGACGACGACGAAGGCGATGCGCTCGGCCTTGGCAAATTCCACCAGCCCATCAACATCTTCCGCCGCGATGGCCACGCATTGCGCCAGCTTTGCGATGCCGGCATTGCCAGGCGCGCAATAAAGCGTTTCGCATAACGGCGATTTCACGATTTGCTGCGCCAGCGCGTGCTCGCGGCCGCCGCCGCCCACCAAAAGCACCCGACCGGGCAAGGCCGGCGTTCCCATTCTATCCACCCCGTCTTTTGCCGGCGCATTCCCTCGCGCCGCGCCTCTTGATATCATCGGAACCCATGATGGACAATTCGCCCGAAAACCCGGCCGAGCATAACACCGCCGAATACAGCGTCAGCGAGCTTTCGCTCGCCCTGAAACGAACCGTTGAAACCGCCTTCGGCCAGGTGCGCGTGCGCGGCGAGATTTCCGGCTTCAAGCGCGCCGCCTCGGGCCATCGCTATTTTGCCTTAAAAGACGACAAGGCCGTTCTTGACGCCGTTTGCTGGCGCGGCACCGGCCTCGGCACCGAACCAGAAGACGGACTCGAAGTCATCTGTACGGGCCGCCTTACGACCTATCCCGGGCGCTCGCGCTATCAGATCGTCGTCGAAGAGATGGAGCTGGCCGGCGAAGGCGCGCTCTTAAAACTGCTCGAAGCGCGGCGAAAGAAACTCGATGGCGAAGGCCTCTTCGCGCCTGAGCGGAAAAAGCCGCTGCCTTATTTGCCGGAGCGGATCGGCGTCGTTACGTCCCCCACCGGCGCCGTCATCCAGGATATTCTGCATCGCCTGAACGACCGTTTCCCGCGGCCCGTTTTGCTGTGGCCCGTTCGTGTCCAGGGCGAGGACGCGGCGGCCGAGATCGCGGCGGCGATCGAAGGCTTCAACCGGCTGAAGACGGGCGGAAAAATTCCCCGCCCGGACGTGTTGATCGTCGCCCGTGGCGGCGGCAGCCTCGAGGACCTTTGGGCCTTCAACGAAGAAAACGTCGTGCGCGCCGCGGCGGCGTCGGACATTCCGCTGATTTCCGCCGTCGGCCATGAAACGGACACGACCTTGATCGATTTCGCCGCCGACCGGCGGGCGCCGACGCCGACAGCGGCAGCCGAAATGGCGGTGCCGGTGCGCGCCGATTTGCTGGAAGACGTCCTCGATCACGCGCGCCGCATGGTGGGCGCGACGGAGCGCTATCTGGAAGGCGGGCGGAACCAGGTAAAGGCGTTGGCGCGCGGCTTGCTGGATCCGCAATCCCTGCTGGAGATGGCGACCCAGCGCCTCGACGACTGGACGGACCGGTTGCGCAACGCCATGGCCCAAGGCATGAACGCGCGGGCGGACCGGCTGACCGGCCTTGGCCGCCTTTTGAAGGGCCTTTCCTATGCCCAAGCGCTCGAAAGCGGCGCAAGCCGCCTCAGCGATCAGGCGGATCGACTGCAAAACGCCATGGCGCAAGATTTGAGCACGCGCGCCGACCGGCTGACCGGCCTTGGCCGCCTTCTTGAAGGCCTTTCCTATGCGCGTGTGCTCGAACGCGGCTTCGCCCTTGTGCGCGACGGGAAAGGCAAGCCCTTGATTTCGACGGCGGCGACGAAGCCCGGCATGGCCGTCGGCATCCATTTTCACGATGGCACGGTCGGCGCCGTCATCGACGGGACCGTCACCGACGGGGCCGTCACCGGCGGGACCGTCACCGGCGGGACCGTCACCGGCAAGACCGCCGCCAACAAAGCGAAGGGAAAACCATCGAAGCCCGCGAAGAAAAAAACGCCAAAGCGCAAGGCCGGGCAGGGAGAACTTTTTTGATGCCGGGCCTGCGTTGCTTACCGGCGCTGCTTTTTTTGCTGGCCGCCTTCCCGGTCAGCGCCGAGACCGATTTTCATTTCGAAGGGGCCTTCCGCCAGGGCGGTCTCGTGACCGGCAAGGCGCCCTTAGGCGCGACCCTTCGCTTCGAGGGAAAATCGCTTCGGCTTTCCAGGGAAGGCGACTTCGTCATCGCCTTCGGACGCAATGCAAAGCCCGAAGCGGCGCTTGCCTACCGCCTCGCCGATGGCAGCGAAGGGGTGCGCCGGCTCGCCATTGCCAAGGGCCATTTTTCCGTCGAAAAAATCGACGGCCTCGCGCCGGACAAGGTGAGCCCCAACGCCGCCAACCTTGCCCGCATCCGTAAAGAGGGTGCCGAGCTTGCAAAAATCCGCCGCGGCGACCGCGACGAGGCCCTTTTCGCAAACGGCTTCGCCTGGCCGGTTCGGGGGCGGATCAGCGGCGTCTATGGCAGCCAGCGCATTCTCAACGGCACGGCCCGAAGCCCCCATGCCGGAACCGATATCGCCGCCGCCAAGGGCACACCCGTGCGGGCGCCCGCCGATGCCGTTGTCGCCTATCGCCGGTCCGACCTCTTTTTCACCGGCCAGACCCTCGTGCTCGATCACGGCCATGGCGTCTTTTCGATTTACGCCCATCTCGACCGGATCGATGTCGCCGAAGGGGCCCGCGTGGCAAAGGGCGCACCAATCGCCGCCATCGGTGCCAGCGGCCGCGCGACGGCGCCCCATCTCCATTGGGGCATCAGCTGGTTTGGCGTCTCGGTCGATCCGGAGCTCGTGGCCGGGCATATGCCGAAAGGCCATAGGAAGCCGAAGCCGAAGGCGCCGAAAGGCAATGAGGCGCCGAAGGCGCCATAGCGCCCGGCGCCAGGAATTACGCGAGAAAGGGCCGCAGCAGGGCCTCGAAAGCGGGCGGGTCCTCCCATTCCACATGGACCGGCACGGTCTCCACCTCTGCCCGCCAGGCAGGCGGCAGGCGCATGGCGTCCTTCTCCGTCGTCACCAGCCGGGCCTTTGCCGCCGCCGCTTCCGCCAACAGGGCGTTCAATTCCGCCTCGCGATATGGGTGGTGATCCGGGAAGCCTTTCGCCCGGACGATCTCAAGGCCCGCCGCCTCCAGCGTCGTGAAGAATTTTTCCGGCCGGCCGATGCCGGCGAAGGCGAGGACGCGGTGCCCCCTAAGCCGGTCCAATTCGGACCCTGGGGCCAGCCGGGCCCGCAGGCAGGGAAGCTCGGGCGGCAGCCGCCCCGCGACCCCGGTTTCGTCCCGGCCGATGAGGAGGACGGCCGAGGCCCGTTTGAGCCCGGCGCCGACCGGCTCGCGAAGCGGCCCCGCCGGCACCAATCGGCCATTGCCAAATCCCTGGCCGCCATCGACAACAACCAGGCTTAAATCCTTCGCAAGGGTCGGGTTCTGCAAACCGTCATCGAGGAGCAGGCAGCCGGCCCCGGCCGCCGCCGCCGCGCGCGCCGAGCGGGCCCGATCGGCGCCAACCCAGGTTGGCCCATGGGCCGCCAGCAGCAGCGCCTCGTCGCCCACCTGGCGCGCGTCGTGGCGCGCTGGGTCTACCCGAATAGGCCCTTTTACACTACCGCCATACCCGCGGCTCAGCAGGTGCGGGGCCAGCCCCTGGCCTCGTAAATATTCAGCAATTGCAATAGTTATAGGCGTTTTTCCCGTGCCGCCCACGACTAGATTGCCGACGCATATTACCGGTATGCCCACATGGTAGGGCTTAACTAGGGCCCAGCGAAGCCGCCCCCCCGCGTCCCAAAGCCAGCCCAGCGGCGCAAGCGCCGCCGCCTGCCAGCCACCTTCCTGCCAGAAGCGCGGGCTACGACGCATGGGGGGGTCCCTTTGCGGCCTCGGCAAGCGCTTCGAGGTCGGGCCGGAGCCGATCGAGGACGCGGTCCAGAACGCCGGCCTCGCTTTGGGCAACCTGCCTGGCGGCAGCCGCCATCTGGCGGACCCGCTCGGGCGCTTCCAGAAGGGCCGCCACCGCCGCCGCAAGGCCGGTCCCGTCTGCGACCCGCTCGGCGCCGCCCGCTGCCGCCAGCGCCTCGGCAATGCGGGCGAAATTTTCCACATGGGGGCCGTGCAGGATGGCGCAATCGAGCCGGGCCGGTTCCAGCAAATTCTGCCCCCCATGGGGCACCAGCGAGCCGCCCACGAAGGCGATCCTTGCCAGACGATAGAAGAGGCCAAGCTCGCCCAGGGTGTCGGCGAGGTAGATTTCCGTCTCCGCCGTCAGGGGCTCGCCGGCGGCACGGCGGCTAACCCGAAGGCCGTCGGCGCGGAGCGCCGCCGCCATCTTTGCGCCCAGGCCCGGATGGCGCGGCACCAGCAGGGTGAGCAAACCTGGATGGGCCTGCTTCAAGGCATGGTGCGCTTGGCCCGCCAGGCGCTCTTCGCCGGGATGGACGCTGGCCGCAAGCCAGCAGGGCCGGTCCGCCAGGTGGCCCCGCAATTCCGCGGATGCCTCGACGGCATCGGGCAACGGGACCGCCGCAAATTTCAGATTGCCAACACAGGCGATGGACTTCGCGCCGAGGGCGCGCAGGCGGTCCGCCGTCTCTTCGCTTTGGGCCAGAATGAGCCGGAAGGTGGCGAGAAGCCTGGCCGCGAGACCGGGCGTGCGCCGCCAGCCCCGATAGGAACGGTCCGAAAGCCTGGCGTTCAGAAGGACCGCCGGAAGGCCGCGGGCCCGGATTTCGGCCAAAAGATTCGGCCACAATTCCGATTCGACCCACAGCACGAAATCGGGCTGCCAATGATCGAGAAAGCGGGCCGCGACGGCGGGCAGATCCACCGGCGAGAATTGGTGCAGCACGCCCTTGGGCAGGCGCGCCGCCATCAGCCTGGCCGAGGTGACGGTCCCCGTCGTCACCAGCACCTGGGGCGGGGCGGCGGCCTGGCGGAGGCGTTCCACCAGCGGCAAAACGGAAAGGGATTCGCCGACGCTGGCCGCATGCACCCACACAAGCGGGCCCTGCGGCCTGGGCAGGCCGGCCTGGCCGAGACGCTCCATGAACCGGGCCGGGTCCTCTTTGCCCTGGCGCCGGCGCCAGCGCAGATAAAGGCGCACAGCCGGGGCGCCAAGCCGGGTCGCCGCGCGGTAGAGGGCAAAGACCATCAGCCGGACATTTCTTCCGGGGAAGGCGCCCGCCTGGCCTTTTTTCCCTCCTCCGGCCCCGCCTGCGGGACCGGCCCATGGCCGTATTTTGCGTCTGCCGCAAGGGTCAGCGCGTTGAGCCGCGCTTCCAGCTCCTGGCGGACCCGTTCGACCCCCGCCTCGTCGAGGTCTTTCGGCACGTAGATCGGCTCCCCCCACGCAAAATGGCCCCGGCTGAACGGCGTGAGCAGGAAGAAGCGATCCCAGCTTGAAAGCAGGCGGCGGCGCGACGCCGAGAACGTCAGCGGCAGGATCGGGACGCCGGTCTTGCTGGCGATCGTCACGGCGCCCGGCTTTGCCCGCATGCGCGGGCCATGAGGCCCGTCCAGCGCCATCCCGATGGTGTTGCCGGAACGCACCGTCTTCAAAAGCCCGCGAAGGGCCGTCAGCGCACCGACGGTCGCCGAACCGACGATGGCCTTGAAGCCGAAATGCGCCTGGGCGCGAATGCTGAGGATGCCGTCCCGGTGCCCGGAATTCAGCTGGGTGAAGGGGCGGCGGCTTTCCCATGCGTATGGCAGCATCATCAAGCGCCCGTGCCAGAAACCGACGATAAAATTTTTATCCGCCGCCCATAAAGCCTGCGGATGCTCATGCCCTTCGATGGACCAGCGGCTCGTTCGATAGACCAGAAAAACGTAAAAGGCGATCAACGCGCCAAGCAGGCGCTGAACCAGATCGAAACCAAGAAGCCGCTTGCCAAGCCGCACCGGATCACGCCTGCGCGCGGTTTAGCAGCGCAGTCTCCGTTTTATTTGCAAATTGCAACGCATAGAGTCGCGCATAGCTCCCGTTCCGGGCAAGAAGCTCGGCATGGGTGCCCTCCTCGATGACGCGGCCGCCATCGATCACATAGATGATGTCGGCATCCTGAACGGTGGAAAGCCGGTGCGCGATGACCAGGGTCGTGCGCCCTTGCTTCAGCCGTTCCAATGCCGTCTGAACCTGGCGCTCCGATTCGGTGTCGAGCGCCGATGTCGCCTCGTCCAGCAACAGGATCGGCGCATTGCGAAGCATCGCCCTGGCGATTTCAAGGCGCTGGCGCTGGCCCCCGGAAAGCCGGACGCCCTGCTCCCCGATCACCGTGTCGTAGCCCTCAGGCAATTCGCGGATAAACCCATCCGCGGCGGCATCTTTCGCCGCTTCCAGAACTTCGCTTTCCGTAGCGCCCGGTTGTCCATAGAGAATGTTTGCCCGCACCGTATCGTCGAAGAGGCCGACCTCCTGACTGACCAGGGCAATGCCCCCCCGCACGCTTGCAAGGGTTACGTCGCGAACGTCCTGGCCATCGATTTCCAGGCTGCCCTCGCCAACGTCGTAGAAGCGCGGGATTAAATTCAGGATCGTCGACTTGCCGCTGCCCGACGGGCCGACAAGCGCCGCCGTCTTGCCCGCTGGAACCCGCAGCGTCACGCCATGCAGCGCCGGGCTTTCTTCCCCATAGGCAAAGCGTACGTTGCGAAAAACAATTTCGCCGCCGCTGACTTTCAACGGCTTGGCATCGGACCGGTCCCGGACTTCCGGCTCGACGTCGAGAAGCTTGAAGACCCTGGCCGCCGCCGCCAGCCCTTCTTGAAGGGTCGCGTTTAAATTGGCGATGCTTTTCGCTGGCTGGTAGGCCATGAGCAGGGCGGCGATGAACGAGAAGAACGCGCCCGGCGTCGTCGATCCGGAAATGACCTGGCTGCCCCCATAAAAGACAACGAAGGCAATCCCGGCGCTTCCCAGAAGCTCCATGATCGGGTGCACGACGTTGCGAACCTTGGTCGATTTGAAGGTCAGCCCAAAAAGGTCTTCGACGATGTCGCTGGCACGGGCCGTCTCATGGCCTTCCATCCCATAGGCCTTGACGTGCCGCGCCCCTTGAAAGGTCTCGTCCAGAAGGGATGTCAGCCTGCCCACGGCCGTCTGCATGCCCGTTGAAACCTTGCGCATTCGCCGCCCGACGCGAATGATCGGAAAAACGGCAATCGGATAAATAACGAAGGTGATCAGCGCCAGCGCCCAGTCCTGATAGAACATGACACCAACAAGAAAGACGAGGGTCAGCGAATCTTTCACCATGCCGGTCAGCGCGTTCGCAACCCCCACCCGCAGCAATTGCAAATCATGGGTAAAGCGCGAGATCAGCGTGCCGGTCGAGGTGCCGTGAAAGAAAGCAAGGTCCGCCCGGATGAGATGGGCATACATGCGGACCTGAATGTTGGCGATAATTCGCTGGCCGACGAAATTCATCAGCAGCTCCTGGCCATAGGTCGAGAACCCCTTCACCGCCGCAATGACGAGAATGACGATCGGCACGAGGATCAGCATCAGCTGATCCTGCTTCAAAAAGACATCGTCCAGGACCGGCTGCATGATCCAGGCATTGGCCGCCGTGGCACCGGCGACCAGAATCATGCAGAGCCCTGCCGCCATCAATCGCCAGAGATGGGGCCGGATGCTTTCCTGAAAAAGCCGACGCACAAGCGCCTGCGTCGTCTCATCCAGCTTTACGGAAGGAGGGGCCATTTTGCGCAATTCACATGGGTTGAGCCGTGGAAGATAGCATGCCCGCCAGGCGGCGGCCACTGGGACGGATCAGACACCGGCGACCATCATGCCATCCACGCGCAGCGTCGGCGCATTGGTCCCAAAGCGAAACTCGAGATCATCCGCCGGAGTCAGATGGCGGAACATTTCGCGAAGATTGCCGGCAATCGTAATCTCGCTCACCGGATAGGCGCGCGCGCCCTTTTCGATCCAGAAACCGGCCGCGCCCCGGCTGTAATCGCCGGTAACGCCGTTCACCCCCATGCCGATCAGCTCCGTGACGTAAAAGCCCTGGTCGATATCGGCCAACAGCGCCTCCGGGCTTTGCCTGCCCGGCTCCAGGTAAAGATTGGTCGCATTTGGCGAGGGCGGCGAGGAAATGCCCCGCGCCGCGTGCCCCGTCGAACGCAGGCCAAGCTGGCGGGCGGAACGCAGATCCAACAGCCAGCTTTTCAACGTGCCGTTTTCGACAAGGTGGCGGCGGCGATTGCCGATGCCCTCGGAATCGAAGGGCCGCGAGGCAAGGCCGCGGCGGCGATGCGGGTCGTCGACGATTTGCACGCCCTGGGAAAAGACGGGTTTTTCCAGGCAATCTTTTAGGAAGCTCGTTCCGCGCGCGATGGCGGCACCATTGATGGCGGAAACAAAATGCCCCAGCAGGCTGCTCGCAACCCGCGGATCGTAGACAATCGGGACAGAGGCGGACCGGGCCTTGCGCGGATGCAGCCGTTGCACGGCGCGCTCGCCCGCCTGCCGGCCGATGGTCTCCGGCGCGGGCAAGTCTTCGCCATAAAGCGCGCTTGCCATATCGTAATCCCGTTCCATTTCCGTGCCGCTGCCGGCCAAGACGGAAACGCCCATGCCGTGCCGCGTCACTGCGTAGCCGCCGGAAAAGCCGTTCGTTGCCAACAGCGTGACGCGGTTGCGCTGCCAGCCGGCCTCGGCGCCCTCCGAATTCGTGACGCCCGGAACGGCAAGGGCCGCCTCTTCCGTCCGTTGGGCCAACGCCATCAACGCTTCCAGCTCCGGCACGGCCGGATCTTCAAGATCCAGGCCCCCCGCCGCCTCGCCCAGCTCTTCCGGCGCCGCCAAGCCGCAATAGGGGTCCTCCGGCACGACCTTTGCCATGGCAACGGCGCGTTCCGCCAGAACGTCCAGCGCCGCTTCGGAAAAATCCGTCGTCGAGACAATCGCCTGGCGGTGGCCGAAGAAAACGCGCAGGCCCAAATCCCGGCTTTCCGCCCGCGTCCGCCCCTCGGAACGGCCAAGACGATAGGGAACGGAAAGGCTGGCATGTTCGACCTCGACGGCGTCGGCGGCGCTGGCGCCCAGCGCCCGCACCTTCTTCAACAGCGCGTCGAGGCGCGCCCTGGCATCCTGATCCGACGACATTGCGCTATTCCACCAAACGCGGCTTCGAAGGGCTCGGCGGAAGAATTTCTTCGGCGGCGCCTTCCTCCACCTCCAACTCGCCGATGCGTTCCGCCCGCTTCGTTACTTTGCGGGTCGAGGTTTGAATCGCCTCGATGTCGCGCTCCGTAAGTCGAAAATGGGTTTGCAGCTTGCCGACACGCTCGTCCAGGCGAACGACATCTTCCAGCAGGATCATCACTTCCTTTTGAAGGACATGCGCCTGTTCGCGCATATGCACGTCCTGCAACACGGCGCGAATCGTATTCAAGGTCGCCCAAAGCGTGCTGGGCGACACGGTATAGACGCGCGCGCGATGCGCCTTTTCGACAACGTCCGGCAAATTCGCGTGCAGCTCCGCGTAAACCGCCTCGGAAGGTAAAAACATCAGCGCCAGTTCGGCCGTCTCGCCGGGGACGATATATTTTTCCGAGATGGCGCGGACGTGTTTCAACACGTCCGTGCCGAAACGCCGCGTGGCATCGTGCAAAGATGCGTCATCCTTGGCATCGCGAATCGTGCGATAGCTTTCCAGCGGAAATTTTGCGTCGATCACGATCGGCCCGGGCGGGTTCGGCAAATCAAGCAGGCAGTCCGCGCGCTTGTCATTGCTCAACGTCGCCTGAAACCGGTAAGCGGACGCCGGCAACACGCCCCGCACAAGGTCTTGAAGCTGCACCTCGCCAAAGGCGCCCCGGGCCTGTTTGTTGGCGAGAATGTCCTGCAAGCCAACGACCTGGGTCGAAAGTTCGGCGATGTTTTTCTGCGCCGCGTCGATCACAGCCAGACGCTCGCGCAAATCCGTCATCGTTTTCGCCGTCTTTTCAGTGGATTGCGTCAGGCCGTCGTTCAACCGGTGGGAAACCTGCTCCAGCCTGGCGTTAATGGCGCGCTCCTGCACCTGCAGGCTTTGGGCCAGGCGGTGTTGCGCTTCCATTTCCGCCTTCGCCTGTTGGTCGAGCCGCCCACGCAGCTGCGCCACGAGGTAAAGAAGGCCCGTGCCAAGAAGGATGGCAATCGCGGCGGCAAGAAACAGGAAAAGCTGCAAGGTCGAACCCATTCCGCATCCTACGCAGATTGGCGGCCTTTCACAAAAGGGGTATGCTGATTTCATGACAATTTTATCGATTCTTACGGCACCAGACCCGCGATTGAAGGCAACGTCGCAGCCGGTCAAGAAGGTGGACGCCACCGTCCGCCGTCTGATGGACGACCTGCTGGAAACGATGTACGCGGCACCTGGCATCGGCCTTGCCGCCCCCCAGGTGGGCAGGCCCCAGCGCGTGCTGGTCCTCGACATCGCCAAGGAGGGCGAGCCCCCCAACCCCTTGCAGCTTGCCAACCCGGAAATCCTTTGGACGTCCGAAGAGATGGCCACCTATGAAGAGGGCTGCCTTTCGCTTCCGGAGCAATATGCCGAAATCGCCCGCCCGGCAAAGGCGCGCATACGCTATCTCGATCACGAAAACGAAATCCGCGAGATGGAGACGGAAGGCCTGCTTGCCACCTGCCTCCAGCACGAGATCGATCACCTCGACGGCGTGCTGTTCGTGGACCATCTTTCAACGCTGAAGCGCAACATCCTCCTTCGCAAGCTTATGAAGATGAAAAAGGCGCAGGCGATCGCCTGATGGCGTCGCTTCGAATCGCCTTTCTGGGCACACCGGAATTTGCCATTCCAACGCTTGCGGAGCTGATCGCGGCGGGGCATGAAATTGCCGCCGTGTACAGCCAACCGGCCCGCCCGCGCGGCCGTGGGCAGAAGGTGCGTCCCTCGCCCGTGCAACGCTTCGCCGAAGCCCAGGGCCTAAGCGTGCGAACGCCGCAAAGCTTGAAGAGCGAAGAAGAAGAACGCGCCTTCGAGGGCCTGCGTCTCGACGTGGCGGTCGTCGCTGCCTATGGATTGCTGCTGCCAAAGGCCATCTTGGACGCGCCCGGGCTTGGCTGCATCAATTTACACCCGTCGCTTCTGCCGCGCTGGCGCGGCGCCGCGCCCATCCCGCGTGCCTTGCTTGCGGGCGATGGGAAAACGGGGGTGACGATCATGCAGATGGACGAAGGCCTGGACAGCGGCCCCCTTCTTCTTCAGGAGGAAACCCCGATCCTGGCCGGAGACACGGGCGAAAGCCTGGCAGCGCGTCTCGCCGAACTTGGCGCGAAGATGATGTGCGAGGCCTTGGCGGCGCGGGCGGCAGGCGAAATCACGCCAACGCCCCAGCCGGAGACCGGCGTGACCTACGCCGAGAAACTTCGCCGCGACGAAGGCGCCCTCGATTGGCGGCTCGAAAACGTGGAGCTGGAACGCCGCATCCGGGCCTTTGATCCCAAACCCGGGGCCTGGTTTCTATACAAGGGCGAGACGCTTCGGGTGCGAAAGGCCGCCCTCGTCCGGCCGACAAGCCAAGCCGCCCCCGGCACCTTGCTGGACGACCAGCTAACGGTCGCTTGCGGCAAGGGCGCCTTGCGCATTTTGGAATTGCAGCGCCCCGGCCGGGCAGCCCTGAAGGCGGCGGCCTTTCTGCGCGGTCACCCCATGCCGGCCGGCACGGTGCTGGCGCTCCCGGAAACGGAAGCCCGGCCATGACCCGTTTCCGACTGACGATCGAATATGACGGCCGCCCCTTCGTCGGCTGGCAGCGTCAGGCAAATGGCCTGGCCGTGCAGGAGGCGATTGAGACGGCCATCGAACGCCTAAGCGGCGAACGCGTCACCGTCCATGGCGCCGGACGGACGGATGCGGGCGTCCATGCCCTTGGCCAGGTCGCCCATTTCGATCTGGACCGCGCCTTCAACGTGGACCGCATCCGCGATGGCTTGAACGCGCATTTGCGCCCACAACCGATCAGCATTCTGGAGGCGGTGCCCGTCGATCCCGGTTTCGATGCCCGGCACTCGGCAACGGGACGCTGCTATCGCTACCGCATCTTGAACCGGGGCGCGCCACCGGCGCTGGAGACCGGGCGCGTTTGGCATATCCGCACGCCACTCGACGCGGACGCGATGGCAGACGCCGCCACGGTGCTGGTTGGCCATCACGACTTCACCAGTTTTCGCTCGACCTTCTGTCAGGCGGCGTCGCCCGTAAAAACCCTGGACGCGCTTCGCGTCGAACGCAAGGGCGAAGAAATTCGCCTGGTGGCGGAGGCGCGTTCCTTTCTGCACAACCAGGTGCGTATTCTTACCGGCACCCTGAAACTGGTCGGCGAAGGCAAATGGACGAAAGCGGATGTCGAAGCGGCCCTGGCCGCGTGCGATCGAACGAAGGGGGGCGCGACGGCGCCACCGGACGGGCTTTATCTCGTCGCCGTTCGCTATTGATTCGAAGCGTCGAAAAAAGCGTCCAAAACCGTTCGGTAGATTTCCGTCAGCGCTTCGAGATCGGCAAGCGCCACGCGCTCATCGGTCTTGTGCATCGTGCTGCCGGCCAAACCAAATTCGACCACCGGCGCGACATCTTTCAAAAAGCGCGCATCCGACGTGCCGCCGGTGGTGCCGAGCGCCGGGGCCTTGCCGGTGACCTGGGTGACGGCAGCCGCGACGAGATCCGTCAGCGGCCCCGGCTCGGTCAGAAAGGCTTCGCCCGTCACCGCGATTTCCAGCGTATAGGCAACGCCGCCGGCGTCGAGACGCTCGCGCAAAAGCTTCTCCAGGCTTGCGGCCGTAAAGCCGTCGCCGAAACGGACGTTGAAAGCGGCCTCGGCCCGGCCCGGAATGACGTTTGTCGCCGGGTTGCCGACATCAAGCGTGGTAATTTCCAGATGCGAGGGCGGAAAATGTTCGCTTCCACGATCGAGCGGCGCGCCCAGAAGCGCGTCCAGCAGCGTTAAAAGCTTCGGGATCGGATTGTCGGCCAAATCGGGATAGGCCGTGTGGCCCTGCACGCCGCCGACGGCAAGGCGGCCGTTCAGACTGCCCCGCCGGCCGATCTTGATCATCTCGCCAAGGGCCTTCGGGTTCGTGGGCTCGCCAACCAGACAGGCGGCAAAGCGCTCGCCTTCCCGGGTCAGCTGTTCCAGCGCCTTGGCCGTCCCGTTGACGGACCGGCCTTCCTCATCACCGGTAACCAGCAGCGCGATGGAGCCCGGCAGTTCTTCCTCGCCACGGCCTTCGAGAAAAGCCGCCACCGCCGCGCCAAAGGCGGCGAGCGCCCCCTTCATGTCGACCGCGCCCCTGCCGTAAAGGAACCCATCCGCAATTTCGGCGGCGAAGGGCGCAACGGACCAGGCCGCTTCGTCCCCCACCGGCACGACATCGGTGTGGCCCGCGAAACAGAAAACCGGCGCCGCGTCGCCAAGGCGCGCGTAAAGATTATCGACACGATCGACCGCGTCCGAAAAGGGAAGCCGCCGGCAGTGAAAGCCAAGCGGGCGGAGCGCGCCTTCCAAAACGTCCAGCGCACCGGCGTCTTCGGGCGTCACACTCGGACAGCGGATCAGCGCGCGCGCAAGTTCAACGGCGTCAATGGAAGTTGTCATTCCCGCAACAATTCGTTGATCGAAGTCTTTGCCCGCGTCCGTTCGTCTACGCGCTTGACGATAACGGCGCAGGCAAGGGCGGGCGCCGGACGGCCATCGGCAAGCGGCGCGCCCGGCAACGTGCCCGGCACGACGACGGAATAGGCCGGCACCCTTCCATAGGTCACTTTCCCGCTGGCGCGATCGACGATCTTCGTCGAGGCACCGATATAAACGCCCATCGCCAGCACGGCGCCTTCTTCAACGACGACACCTTCGGCAACTTCGGAACGCGCGCCGATAAAACAATTGTCCTCAATGATTACCGGCGACGCCTGCAAGGGTTCCAGCACACCGCCAATGCCCACACCACCCGAAAGATGGCAATTCTTGCCAATTTGCGCGCAGGACCCAACCGTCGTC
>JAJFGH010000158.1 GCA_021776275.1 Alphaproteobacteria bacterium
TCCGCTTCGCAGTTTTGCGCTTGGCGGTTTTCCGCTTCGCAGTTTTGCGCTTGGCGGTTTTCCGCTTCGCGGTTTTGCGCTTGGCGGTTTTCCGCTTCGCAGTTTTGCGCTTCGCAGTCTTGCGCTTGGCGGTTGTTTTCCGCTTCGCGGTTGTTTTCCGCTTCGCAGTCTTGCGCTTGGCGGTCTTCTTCTTAGCAGTTTTTTTCGTGGCTGCCATGATACCCTCCGTAAGCTCTAAAAGGCCGCGAACAGCCGCGACCGATTTCTCAAACATTTTTCTTTCGCTGGCGTTGAGCGTTATTTCAATTACTCGCTCCACTCCCTTGTCGCCAATTACAACGGGAACTCCAACATAGAGTCCCTGGATGCCGTATTCCCCGTTTAGCCTTGCGGCACAGGGGAATACGCGCTTCCTATCCCTGAGATATGCTTCGGCCATGGCAATGGCCGATGAGGCAGGCGCATAAAACGCAGACCCTGTTTTCAAGAGTCCGACAATTTCGGCGCCACCCTCTCTTGTCCGCTTAACAATTTGGTCGAGACGCTTCTGTGTCGTCCATCCCATTTTAACAAGATCGGGAAGTGGTATTCCCGAAACCGTCGAATAACGGACCAATGGAACCATTGTGTCTCCGTGTCCACCAAGGACAAAGGCGGAGACGTCCTCAACCGACACATCGAATTCTTCGGCGAGGAAATAACGAAAACGGGCAGAATCCAAAACGCCCGCCATGCCAACCACTTTCTCTGGCGGCAAACCGCTTACTCTTTGCATCAGCCCTACCATCGCATCGAGTGGATTGGTGATGACGATGACAAAGGCTTTCGGGCAGTGCTTTTTGATTCCTTCGGCAACGTTCGAGATGATCTGAGCGTTGATCTGAATTAGATCGTCTCGGCTCATGCCCGGCTTGCGTGCGATTCCCGCTGTGACGATGACAACGTTTGCGCCGGCTATGGCTTTATAATCGGTTGCTCCGGAGAGTGCGGCATCGAAGCCCTCGACGGGCGAGGACTGGGCGAGGTCCAGCGCTTTGCCGCTGGGGACGCCTTCTACGATGTCAAATAGAACAATGTCGCCGAGCTGTTTAAGCCCGGCTAGGTGGGCGAGGGTGCCCCCAATGTTGCCCGCACCGATGAGTGCAATTTTGTTTCGTGCCATGTTGAATCCTGAATCGAACGCGAACCGGAAACCGGCTCAGCGATCCGTTCGAATCAATTCCTTTTCAGAACAGCGGCACATATTAAGCATACTAAGAAGGGGATTTACCGCGAACAACAAGTTTCTGCAAGCATTAGTGCAATCCTTTCGAAAATTCGTTTCGAAACTATTTACGAAAAATGCGTGCCGTTATTGTTCGTCGAGATCGAGTCCGACATCAATTGCGGGTGCGGAGTGCGTAATTCTTCCGACCGAAACAAAGTCGATCCCCGTTTCTGCAATAGCGCGAACGGTTTCGAGAGAAACGCTTCCGGACGCCTCTAATTTGGCTTTCCCAGAAGCGCTGGAAACCGCGCTACGCAAGGCTTTCAGGCTCATATTGTCCAACAGCAAAATGTCGGCGCCGGCGGCAAGCGCATCCGCCACATGTGTCCCATTTTCGCATTCCACTTCGATGGAATCATGCCCCGCTTCCCGGGCGCGGCGCACCGCTTCGCCGAGGCCGCCGGCGATGGCAAGATGGTTGTCTTTGATCAAAATTCCGCTCGCCAGGTCGGGGCGATGATTTTCGGCGCCACCGAGGCCGGTGGCATATTTTTCGGCCCGACGCAGTCCCGGAAGCGTTTTTCGGGTATCGCGAAGCGAAACGCCCGTTCCTGCGATCGCATTTACGTAAGCACGGGTAAGCGTTGCCACGCCGGATAGGTGCTGCACGACGTTCAACGCGCCGCGTTCCGCGGCAAGCAGGCCGCGGGCGTCACCGGAAATGCGGGCAAGAACGCCGCCTGCCGGCACTTCTTCTCCCTCGGCCACGCAAAGCGTGATCGAGGCTTTCGGCGCCATTTGGCGGAAAATGGCCGCCGCAATGGGCATGCCGGCGATCACCGCGTCCTCGCGGGTGGTCATTTTCAGCCGCAGCATCGCGTCTTTTGGGACGATGGCGAGGCTGGTCACGTCGTTTGCAGCGGCGTCCTCGGCAAGGACCCGGTCTGAAATTTCCGCGATTTCCTGGTTCGTTAGGGCCATTGGGAGAACGGGCGGCAAAGCTTAGCCGGTCGCGCGTAGTTTTGCGGGCTCGGGCAGGGGGGACATTTCGAGCATGCGTTCGATGGGCTGAAGGGCCGCCTGGCGCAGCGCTTCGGGGATTTCCACCGCCGGCGCCAAATTGGCCAAGGCCAAATAAAGCTTTTCCATCGTGTTCAGGGCCATGAACGGACAAATCGCGCAGGAACAGCCCTCGTCCATGCCGGGGGCGGGGAGAAATTCCTTATGGGGTGCCCGTTTCTTCATCTCATGCAGGATGCCGGGTTCCGTCGCGATGATGAAGGTCTTGGCCGGCTCGTCTTCTACGAAGCGAATGAGCGAGGAGGTCGACCCTACATGGTCCGCGTGGTTGAGGATCGCTTCCGGGCATTCCGGATGGGCGGCGATCCGGGCGTCCGGGTGATGGGCTTTCAGCCGCACCAACTCGCGCTCGGAGAATTGCTCATGGACGATGCAGGTTCCCGGCCAAAGCAGCATGTCACGGCCCGTTTTGCGGTTGAGATAGGCGCCAAGATGGCGATCCGGCGCAAACAGGATCGGCTGGTCTTGCGGCAATTGCCGGATGATGGTCTCGGCGTTGGAAGATGTCACGATGATGTCGGAAAGCGCCTTTACCTCGGCCGAACAGTTGATATAGGTCAGGGCCACATGGTTCGGGTGGGCTTCGCGAAATTCGCGGAAAGCGCCCGGCGGGCAGGACGTTTCCAGCGAACAGCCGGCCTCGGCGTCCGGCAACAGCACGGTGCGGGTGGGGTTCAAGATCTTGGCGACCTCGGCCATGAAACGCACGCCGCAGAACAAGATGACGTCCGCATCCGTCGCCGCGGCCCGGCGCGAAAGATCGAGGCTGTCGCCCACAAAATCGGCAAGGTCCTGGATTTCGGCGTCTTGATAATAATGGGCCAGGATGACGGCGTTGTGCTCGCGGCGCAGCCGCGCGATTCCGGCCTCAAGGTCGAGGGTCGGGTCGAGGCCGGTTTCCGTCAGCGCCCCTGGCGCCGGATAGACGATATGGTCGATCATTTCTTCCACCGCCGGTTTTCCGGCTGGATGCCCTGTCGTTAAAAGCAGGTGTGAATCGTTCCTAGCTTTGCCGGTGGCGAAAGGCCTTGCCGGCGGATTTCAACCTAGCCTAGGAAGGCGAAGGCTCAATTTCACCATTTTTCCGGAGATTCGCCCTTTCTGCAAGGCTTTCCAGGGCCTCCGTCGTCGCCGCCGTTTCGTTGCGCACCAGATGGGGCCGCGCAAGATAGGTCTCCGATTGCATCTCCAGCAGGCGCGAGGCGGTTCGGCGAAACTCGAAGGCGCCCTCGCCCGCGGCGTAAAGCGCCTCCGGCGCGGCCGCCGCGCTTGCGATCAGCTTGACCTTGTGTTCGTAAAGCGCGTCGATCAGCGTGACGAAACGTATTGCCTCGTTGCGCTTTTCCGGACCGAGGTGGGGGATCCCATCGAGGATCACCGTATGAAACTGGTTGGCGATTTCCAGATAGTCGGCAGCGCCCAAGGGCTGTTCGCAAAGCTCGGCGAAGGAAAAGCGGGCGACGCCTCGGGCAGCGCGGCGCACGATTACTTCGCGGCCTTGGACGAGAAGGGTTTCCGGGTGGGCGCGGCTTTCCATCGTCAGCCGCGCGAAGGCCAGGTCCAGCGCCGCATCCGCGTCCGCGCCCATCTGGTAGGCGCTAAGATTGCGAAGCAGCCGCAGCCGGTAATCCGTGTCGCCGGCAAGTTCGAAGACCGTCAGCTTGTCTTTCAAAAGGGCGATGAAGGGGAGAAAGCTCTCGCGCTGCAGGCCGTCTTTGTACAAATCGTCCGGCGGCCGGTTCGACGTGGCGACGATGACGACCCCTTCCTGGAAGAGAGATTCGAAAAGGCGGCCCAGGATCATCGCATCGGCAATGTCGAGGACTTGCAGCTCGTCGAAGCAAAGCAGCCGGGCGCGCTTGGCGATCCGGGCCGCGACCTGGGGCAGTGGGTCTTTTGCCTTCGGGCTTTTCGCCGTTGCCTGCCGCCAGCTGTGAAGCTCGGCATGGATTTCGAGCATGAATTCGTGGAAATGGACGCGGCGTTTCCGCCGCACCTGGGCGGCGTCGAAGAAGAGGTCCATCAGCATCGATTTTCCCCGCCCGACATCGCCATATAGATAGAGGCCCTTCGGCGGTGCGGCGGTGCGGCGGTGCGGCCATTTGCGCCACCCGGCCCCCCACTGGCGGGGGCGCGTGGCGTGCAGCGCCTTGGCGAGGGCGTCGAAGGCCTCGACGGCAGCGCGCTGGGCTGCGTCCGGCGCGATGGCACCGGCGTTCGTTTCGCGGCAATAGATGGCAAGCGGCCCGGCCGGCATGGAGAAGCCTCGTTGACGAAAAAGTCTGGGAGACGTTAGCGCCGGGCGACCAACAATTTCTTAATTTCGCCGATGGCTTTCGCCGGGTTCAGGCCTTTCGGGCAGGTCTTCGTGCAGTTCATGATCGTATGGCAGCGATAGAGGCGGAAGGGGTCTTCCAGCTCGTCCAGCCGCTCGCCGGCGGCTTCGTCGCGGCTGTCGACGATCCAGCGATAGGCGCCCATCAGAACCGCCGGACCGAGATAGCGGTCCTGGTTCCACCAATAGCTGGGGCAGCTTGTCGAGCAGCAAAAACAGAGAACGCATTCCCAAAGGCCATCCAGCTTTGCCCGGTCCTCGCGGCTTTGAAGGCGTTCCCCGTTCGACGGAGGCGGCGTGTCGGAACGCAGCCAAGGTTCGACGGAGGCGTATTGCGCGAAGACATGGGTCAGGTCCGGCACCAAATCCTTCACGACTTCCATATGGGGCAGCGGATGGACCTTGGCGTCGCCCTTGATGTCTTCGATCGGGTGCAGGCAGGCAAGGGTGTTGACGCCGTCGATGTTCATCGCACAACTGCCGCAGATGCCTTCGCGGCAGGAGCGGCGGAAGGTCAAGGTGGGGTCGACTTCGTTCTTGATCTTGATCAGGGCGTCCAGAACCATAGGCCCGCATTTGTCCAGATCCACCTCGTAATGGTCGAGGCGCGGGGTTTCGTCCGTGTCCGGGTCCCAGCGATAGACGCGGAACGTCTTGACGCGGTCGGCCTCGGCCGGCGCCTTGTGGGTCTTTCCTTTGCCGACTTTTGAATTTTTCGGCAGTGTAAATTCCACCATCGTCTTTCCTTACGCCCGCTTCCTAATAAACGCGTTCCTTGGGCGGAATCGTTTCGATTTCGTC
Source organism: Alphaproteobacteria bacterium (assembly GCA_021776275.1). GTDB lineage: Bacteria > Pseudomonadota > Alphaproteobacteria. The sequence continues at coordinate 5,424 of JAJFGH010000158.1, forward strand.
CGTCAGCGTTTCCGTATGCACAGGACGATAGTCGAGGCGAACCTTCCCGTCCGGGTCGACATAGGCAAGGGTATGCTTCATCCAGTTTTCATCGTCGCGTGTCGGATAATCTTCCCGGGCATGGGCGCCGCGGCTTTCGGGCCGGGCTTTTGCACCATGAATCGTTACGCGCGCCTGTATGAGCAGGTTTTCAAGCTCCAGCGTTTCGACAAGGTCCGAATTCCAAATGAGAGAATGATCGGCCACCGAAACGTCGGCAATGGTTTTGGCGATGCTGTCGACTTTCTGCGCGCCTTCTTCCAGAACCTCGGCGTTGCGGAAAACGGCGCAATTCGATTGCATCGCTTTTTGCATGTCGAGGCGAATGTCGGAGGTTTTCAGCGACCCCTTCGCATGGCGGAACTTGTCCAGCCGTGCAAGGGCGGCGTCGCCCGCGTCTTTTGGCAGCGGCGCGTGGGCGGCGTCTTTCTTCACAAGTTCGGCGGCCCGAAGCGCCGCCGCGCGTCCGAACACGACGATGTCGACAAGGGAGTTGCAGCCCAGGCGGTTTGCGCCATGGACCGAAACGGAAGCCGTTTCGCCGATCGCCATCAATCCGGGGCAGACCGCGTCCGGATTTTCTTTCGTCGGCCGCAACACTTCGCCGTGATAATTGGTCGGCACGCCGCCCATGTTGTAATGCACCGTCGGCAGAACCGGGAT
>JAJFGH010000159.1 GCA_021776275.1 Alphaproteobacteria bacterium
GCGTTCTTCTTGCAGATGTCGGCGTGCGCGACGGAAAAATTGCCGCCGTTGGCGAGCTTGGTTCGCAAAAGGCGGCGCAGGTGATCGACCTGCCCCACCTCCACGTCCTTCCGGGCGTCATCGATACCCAGGTCCATTTTCGTGAACCGGGAATGGAACATAAGGAAAATCTCGAAAGCGGCACCCGGGCAGCCGTCAAAGGCGGCGTGACCGCCGTCTTCGAAATGCCGAACACGAACCCGCCAACGGCGGACGCGGCGGCGCTTGCCGACAAGGTAAAACGCGCCCATGGCCGGGTCTGGTGCGACATCGCGTTTTTCGTCGGCGCGACGGCAGAAAACGCAGAACACCTGGGCGAGCTGGAACGCCTGCCCGGGGCCTCGGGCGTGAAACTTTTCATGGGCAGCTCAACCGGCACGCTTCTGGTTGCCGATGACGACGCGATTGAACGCGTGTTGCGTTCCGGCGTGCGCCGGCTCGCCGCCCATTGCGAGGACGAAGCGCGCTTGATTGCGCGCAGGCATCTTGCCGAGGAGGGGGCGGATCCGCGTTTCCACCCGGTCTGGCGAGACGCGGAAAGCGCGCGGTTGGCGACGGAACGCCTTTTGACCTTGGCGCGCAAGACCGGCCGCAAGGTGCACGTGCTGCATGTGACGACGGCGGACGAAATGGCGCTTCTTGCCGATGCCCGCGACGTCGCAAGCGTCGAGGTCACGCCCCAGCATCTGACCCTTGTCGCCCCGGATTGCTATGCCCGGTTGGGCACCCGGGCCCAGATGAACCCGCCCATCCGCGAAGCTTCCCATCAAGAGGCGCTGTGGCGGGCCATCGCCGACGGCACCGTCGATGTCATCGGTTCGGACCACGCGCCGCATACGCTGGAAGAAAAAGCGAAGCCCTATCCCCAAAGCCCCGCCGGCATGCCGGGCGTGCAGACGCTGGTGCCGATCCTGCTGGATCACATGCACAAAGGGCGCCTTTCCCTCGAACGCTTTGTCCAGCTGACAAGCGCGCGTGCCGCCGAAATCTACCGCATTCAGGGCAAAGGGGCCGTAGATATCGGCTTCGATGCGGATTTCACCATTGTCGATTTGGCGGCCAGGCGGCGGATCACGAACGACTGGATTGCCAGCCGGGCGGGGTGGACGCCCTATGACGGCATGGAAGTGACCGGTTGGCCGAAATTGACGATCCTGCGTGGCCAGACCGTCATGCGCGAAGACGAAATTCTGGGCGCGCCATCGGGCGAACTGGTGCGTTTTGAAGAAACGGTTGCGGCGAAAGGCGGCCACGCGTGACGGCAGATTTTACGGCGCTCGTTCTCGAAGAAGAAGGCGGCAAGGTCCGCGCTTCCGTAAAAGCCTTGCCGGTGGCGTCGCTGCCGGAGGGGGACGTGTCCGTCGCGATCGCCTATTCCACCCTCAATTACAAAGACGGGATGATCGTCAACGGGCTTGGGCGGATGGTGCGGAACTATCCCCATGTGCCGGGAATCGATTTTGTCGGCACCGTCGAAGAATCCGCATCGCCCGCCTTCAAGCCCGGCGACAAGGTGATCTTGACCGGCTGGCGCGTCGGCGAAATCCATTGGGGCGGCTATGCCCAAAAAGCGCGGGTGAAGGCGGCATGGCTGGTGCCCCTGCCGGCGGGCTTGACGCCCGTTCGCGCCATGGCCATTGGCACGGCGGGGTTTACCGCCATGCTGTCGCTGATGGCGCTGGAAGAGCATGGGCTGCACCCTTCGGCGGGCGAGGTGCTTGTCACCGGCGCCTCTGGCGGCCTTGGCAGCGTGGCGGTGGCGTTGCTTGCCGCCCAGGGCTACGCAGTTGCCGCGTCGACCGGCCGGCCGGAACTGCACGGCTATTTGCGGGACCTTGGCGCCGCCACGATCCTGGATCGCGCCGAATTGGTGCCGTCGCCTTTCCTCGAAGATGGCAAGCCGGGCCAGCCGCTGGGTTCGGAACGTTGGGCAGGCGCCATCGACACGGTTGGCGGCGCGACCCTGACCACGTTGATTGCGACGATGAAATATTGGTCCAGCATTGCCGTCTGCGGCCTTGCATCTGGCAGCGAATTGCACGCGTCGCTGCTGCCCTTCTTGCTGCGCGGCGTCAATCTTCTGGGAATCGAATCGGGGACGTGCCAAATGCCGCGCCGGGCCCAGGCATGGGAACGCCTGACAAAGGAATTGCCGATGGCGGCCCTCGATCGGATGACGGCCATCGCCCCGCTTCGGGACGTGCCGAAGCTTGCCTCCGAAATCCTTCTGGGCCGGGTGCGTGGGCGCACGGTCATCGACGTAAACGCCTGATGCCAAGGCCCGGCCCAGGGCCGGATTTGCGGCTGGAATGCAATGATATCAGTGGTCTAGAAAGTTTCTTGAAATCGGCCTATATTTGAAGACAGCAAGGGGCGCGGCAACGGCGCGGGACTTTCGAGGTGCCGAATTTGCCGCAAGAACGAAGCAGCAGGTTCACCCTGCGTTGTCGCCGTAACCGTCCGTCATTGGACGGCATCTAAAAGAAAAACGGCGCGCGCTTAAGGAGTACGGAGACACGCATGCGGAAGTTAATCACCATCGCGACCATCATGGCGGTCCTGGTTGCCCTTCTTGGCACGGTGTGGGTGGTTCGCGAGTTTGGTAAGAAGGAAGCGGAAGAAGCCCTTCTTGCCGAGCAACGCGATATCGAAGAGCCCGCGTTGACGGAAGACGGTAAGGTCGACCATTTGCAGGCGGGCTATGCCGCCTATTACAAAGGCGATCTCGTCAAGGCGGCGGCGGAATACCATCTGTCCGCCGAAGACGGCGATCCCGTCGGCCAGCGCAATCTGGGCTTCCTTTACCAGCGCGGCCACGGCGTAAACCCGGATTATGCGAAGGCCATGAAGTGGTACATGAAATCCGCCGATCAGGGCCATCGGGCCGCATACAACAATATCGGCTTTCTCTACGTCGCCGGCCTTGGCGTCGACCAGGATTTTGTGAAAGCCCATTTCTGGTACACGAAGGCGGTGATCGCCGGCAGCAAGGAAGGCAAGCGCCTGCGCGAAGTCATCCGGCGCAAGATGACGGAAGAACAGATCGTTGCCGCCGAGCAATTGGCGGAGGCGAAAGGGCTGAAGGAAGACAACGCCCTCGGTTTCTAGCCGGCGCCTTGCATCCAGGCATTCGTGAAAAAGGGGGCGGGAGCCCCCTTTTTTCATGGGCGGCTTTCGGACGGGCTTGCCACGTCGCGGCGGCATGGACGCAGCGTCATGGACGCAGCGTCATGGAAACGTCATCCAGGCGTCACCGGGCTGTCAACTTGCCCGGGTTTACTGCATCCATGGAAATGGTTCTTTCAAATTTTGCTCAAGCCTGGAACGGCTTCGTCTGCTGGTTGCTGGGGTCCGTTCCGCCGGCCGCGCCTTCCGCCAAGCCGGCGGCCAAGGACGATACGCCGAAGCCGATCGAGATGATCCCGCCCGCCTTTTTTTAAGGCGCGCGCAGGGCATCCCCCAATTTTTTGATGGCATGTAGTGGTGCCGCCGGAAAGAATCGAACTTTCG
>JAJFGH010000160.1 GCA_021776275.1 Alphaproteobacteria bacterium
ATTCGCGTCCTCGGTCGTTGCGTTGGCGAGAACGGCATCGCGAAGGTCGGCGCCGCGAAGGTCCGCCTGGCTTAGATTTGCCGCCGTAAGATCCGCGCCGGCAAGGCAGGCGTCCTGAAGAATTGCGCGGACAAGATTGACAGGCCAAGCGCGTCCTGTCGCAGCGCCTTTTTGGTCGCGCAACTCCACCGAGACAAGGCGTGCCCCGCGAAGATTGGCGCCGGACAAATCCGCTTCCATCAAATTCGTGCCGGCCAGAAGGGCGCCGCTAAGGTTGGCGCCTTGAAGCGCCGCATGGGTAAAGTCGGTCAGCTCGAAAATGCCGCCATGGAGGTCGGCCTCGGACAAATTGGTCCCGCGCAGGCTGGCGCCGCTTAAATCCACGCCGGAAAGGTTTAACCAGCTCAAATCGCAGCCGTCGAGAACGGCCCGTTCGCCCGCCGAGCCATGGCTGCTAATCCAGCGCAAATGGCTTTCAAGAATATATTTAATCGTTTTCTTTCGCGCTTCCGGCGCAATTGGCAGCTTCGCTCCGCTCAGCTTGGCAAGGTTGATCGGCACGTCCACCAGATTTGCCGTTTCCAGATTTGCCTGGGAAAAGTTTGCGCCAATCACATGGGTCTGAATGAGGGAGGCGCGATCGAAATTGCAATTCGAAAGATTCGTGTTTCCGAGATTCGCGCTGGAAAGGTCAGCGCGCGTAAAATTTGCGCCAGTAAGGTTCGAATTCTGAAGCCGGGCGCCGACAAGCGTTGCATCGGAAAGATCGGCGCCGACGGCCGAACAGGCCTTCAAATCGGCGCGGGTCAAATTGGCGCCCTTTAAAACCGCCTCATCCAGGATCGAGCGGCCGAGATTGCTGCCGACGATCTGCCAATCGCCTTTTCCGTTCATGACGGCAAGGCGGCCTTCCCGCAAATCGGCCTTTTCCATATTGGCGCTGGTAAGGTCGGCTTTGTAGAAGTTTGTGCCGTGCAGATCCGCGTTGGTGAGGTCGGCATGCTGTAGAATCGAATTGCTAAGCTCCGCCGCATATAAATTCGCGTTCTGGAAATTGACGCCGACGAGCTTGCAGTTTTTGAGGAGGGTGCCGTTCAGAACGGCCCGCTTTAAATTTGCGCCGGAAAGGTCCAGCCCGGAAAGGTCCTGCTTGGAAAGGTCCGCCTGCACGCCATCGGGCGCGCCCAGAAGCCACTTTTCATGCTTTTTCAGAAGCTCGATGATTTCCTGGGGCGTCAAGGGTCACCTATCGCACGCATTCGCATTCAAGGGTTACCGTCTTTGCGGACTTTGCGGAATTTTCCCGATTGCCATTCTTTAAGCCGAACCCTTTAAGAAAAAACTAAGGATGAAGATCCGTTTAGGAAAAGGCAGCACGGGAATCCCCGACCGGGCCAATCGGTACAGGTAGAGTTAAGCGGCAATTAACGATATGCATCAACCGCTTTCGATTCGAATTTAGCTAAAATTGCGTGCATTCACGGCGCTGCGGTTCGTTTAGGGCGCCTGTTTCGCCACGTCTTCAATAACGCTGTCGAAGGGAAGCACGCCCTTGAACTGGACGCCCTCCATGTTTGCGCCCTCGATGACGGCCTTCGTCATTACGGCATCGCGAAGATCCGCCCCACGGAGATCCGCCTGGGTCAGGTTTGCCGCCGTAAGATCCGCCTCGGCCAAGTTGGCGTCCAAAAGCGCCGCTCGGGTGAGGTTCGACGGCCACATGCGCCCCGTGGGCGCGCCGTCCGCGCCTAGAAGTTCGACGGAAACAAGCCGCGCCCTCTTCAGATTGGCGCCGCTTAAATCCGTCTCCACCAGATTTGTTCCGGACATGTCGGCGCCTTCCAGATTGGTGCTCTGAAGGGTGGCGCGGGAAAGATCGGTTAGTTCGAAGACGCAACCATGCAGGTCGGACTCGGTCAAATTGGCGCCTTTCAGACTGGCGCCGCTGAAATCCATGCCGGAAAGGTCCCGATAGCTTAAATCGTACCCATCGAGATTGGCCCGCTCGCCGCTTTTGCCGCGGGTTTCGATCCACTGCGAATGCGCCTCGAGGACATAATCAATGGGCTTGATGGTTTTTTGGGGTTCGGTCGGAAGTTTTGCCTCATCCATTTTCGCCAGGGCCATTGGCACGTCGACCAAATTTGCCGTCGTGAGATTCGCGTTCGAGAAATCCGTTCCCGTCACATGGGTCTGCACCATGTTGGCGCCATCGAGATTGCAATTCGCGAGAACGGCGTCGCCGAGATTGGCGCCGGAAAGGTTGGTGTCGCTAAAATTCGAATCGCTAAAATTCGACCCTTGAAGTTTTGCGCCGGTCAGCGTCGCACCGGATAGGTCGGCGTTGACGGCGGAGCAGCCTTTCATGTAGGCGCGGGTTAAATTGGCCCCTTTCATGATGGCTTCGTCCAGAATGGATTGCCCGAGATTGCTGCCGACAAGGTTCCAGCCCCCGCCTTTTCCCGCTTCGGCGAGGCGGCCTTCCCGCAGATCCGCATTTTCCAGATTGGCGCCGCTTAAATCGGCTTTTTGAAGATTTGCGCCATGGAGATCGGCTTTTGCGAGGTTGGCGTTCCTCAAAATTGATTGGGACAGGTCGGACGCATAGAGGCTGGCTTTTTCGAGATTGGCGCCGCTCAGATTGCAGTTTTTGAGGATCGTGCCGTTTAGGCGGGCCTTGCTCAAATTTGCGTAAGAAAGGTCCAGACCGGTGAGGTCCAGCCGGGAAAAATCCGCCTGTTCGCCATCGGGCTTGCCCGACAGCCATTTCTCGTGTTTCCGAAGCAGCCGTATGATCTCGTAGGGCGTCACATCGCACCTTTCATGGCGTGGGTCCGATTTCACCACGTCAATGGATCAGCCTAGGCTAAACCCATTAAAAAAGGATGGGGATAGATGAATTTTGGCGGAAACCCTAGGCCTAGTCCAAAGGGCGGCTGGTTTGGATAGGTGGGCAGGGGACGGACCCATAAGAGCAAAAGACGCAGCAATCGCCTTTCTTTGGCTTCAAAAGCGCCTGGCAGGAGGCGCATTCGTAGAAATAGACGCAGGCGTCCGTTGGCATCGGCTCAATTTTTTCATGCCCGCAATGAGGGCAGGTCAGCGTCGTGACGGTTTCAACCATAAGAACCTCTAGGCGGAGATGTCAAAAAACGACATTTCCTTGCCGGAAACGCGTCGTTACACTTGCAAACGCTTTGCCGCATTCGGCCAATTTTGACCGATGCGCTTCCCAATCGCAATTCGTTCGGGGTGGAACATGAAAACGTGCAGCAACTTATTGATTCTTCTCGTCCTTACGGCTGGCCTTTTCGCCTGCGGGCGGGCAAGCCAAATCAACATCCCGAAACCGACGGTTCAGCAAGTGCCGGGCGCCAGCGCGCTGGTCGAGCAAATTCCAATGGCGGACCGCTCGACGTTCCAGGGCGCGACCTTCGAATATATGTCCGACAATCTCTCAAACGTTTTTCACAAGGTTCCCATCGGGGATTACCTGTTGGCGAATTTTCTGGCGGCACTTCCGGATGGCGTGTCCGTCGCTTCGATGCAGCTTCAGAAATTTTCCGGAAAATGCGTAGCCAGCGGTCTTATGCAGCCTAAGGCCATGTGCGACGTTGCCGTGGTCGTCTTGGTGAAGACGGGCGAGGCGTCAAACATCGTTTCGCTTCGTATCAGCGAATCGCCGGGCCCGTGGATCAGCTCATTCGGCTCGAATTACGCGAAGATGACGACGGCCGGCGAGGGCGAGAAGGTCGTCACGCAAATCAAGCTGCTGTTGCGATCCGCCGCAAAAACCTTTGCCAAAGAGTTGCAGGCGCGCACCAGCTAAACTTGCTCGCCCGGACGCCGCGCGTTTCTTTGGTTGTGCGCCGCGGCAAAATTGGGTAAAACAATTTTGACGGTTCCCCATTTTTGGGGAGAAAAGGGAACACGGTACGGCCCTCGGGCCAAATCCGTGGCTGCCCCCGCAACTGTGGGCGGAGGCTGCGTCCGAAAATGCCACTGGGAAACTGGGAAGGCAGGGCGCGCCATCTAACTCCGCAAGCCAGGAGACCTGCCGTCGACTGTCACCAGCCGTTGGGCGGGGTTGTTTCCGGCGGCGCGGATTTCCGTGAATGGTGACATGGCTTCGTAAGAAGGATGTTGTCAGCGGCGGAGATCCGGTGCGAATTTTTTCCGACAACTTTCCATCTTATGCGTGAAGAGACCGCCGGGGCCGGCGCGTCTTCTTTGGCTACGCCACGATTTTGGGGGCAGCAGACCAACCGTCGAATCGTTCGGCGTGCGGCCTTTTGGCTTGCGCGGACGATAAGGGCGGGAGAACCCGGGCACCTGGTGGAGCCGGGCTCTCCCGTGAACGGGAAACCCCATTCACACAGACGGAGTCTGCAATGCCTATTTTAGCAAAAAAACCCAAGCCATCGAACCCTCAAAACGGTTGGAAACGAGCGTTTCTTCTACCCATTGCCGCTTTTGCGTTGCTGGCGCCGCCGGCTTTTGCGGAGGACGAAGCGGTTGAAGGGGCGGCGGCTGGAAAACCCGATGCCGTGTTGCCGGATGTGGTCGTCACCGCGACCAAAATTGCGACGCCCAAAGAGCAAATCGCTTCCTCGGTCACGGTGATTACGGCGGACGATATCGCCCGCCGGCAATACCGTACCGTTGGGGACGCGCTTCGCGGCGTGCCTAGCCTAAGCGTCATCCGCAATGGCGGCGCCGGCAAGAACACGGCAGTTTTCAGCCGTGGGACGCGGGCAAACCACACGCTCGTTTTGCTCGACGGGATCGAAATGAACGATCCCAGCACGACGGATGGCCGTATGAATTTCGCAGGTGTGCAGATCGACGACGTCGAGCGCATCGAGGTTCTGCACGGGCCTCAGGGCACGCTTTATGGTTCGGACGCAATTGGCGCGGTGATCAGCATCATCACGAAACGGGGCGCGGGCGCGCCGAAAGTAAGCCTGCAATTGGAAGGCGGGTCCTTCAGCACGTTCAATCAGGCGGCAAGCCTTCGCGGATCGAACCGGCTTGCGGAGACGCTTTTCGATTACAGCGTCACCCTTGAACGGGAAAGCACGGATGGGATTTCCGTCTCCCCGGCGCGTTTTACGCCGACGGGCGCGAAAAAGGATGAGGATGGGTTCGACGATACGACCTTTGCCGCCAATCTTGGCATCGCACCGTCCGATATCCTCTCCTTTCGTTTTACCGGCCGTTTTACGGACCTTCGCAACGATCTCGATCTGAACGTTTTTCCCGTCCAGGCCGATAACGACAGCCATGGCGAGGAAGACCGCCTTTTCCTTGGCGGCAATGCGGAGCTTTCCCTGTTCGAAGGTAAAAGCAACCATCGTTTTGCCGTCACCTACACGGATTACAACCGGATCGTTCGGGACGACGTGGACGCCATAAACACGGCGGATTTTCTGCGCAGCAAGGCCATCGGCAAGAAGCTCAAATTCGAATTGCAGAACGATTTCCGCTTTGTTGAAAACCACGTGATGACCGTTGGCCTGGAAACCGAGAAGGAAAAAATCACCACAAGCAGCAATTCAACCAGTGCGTTCGGCCCTTTCAGTTCTTCGGCGAAGGCGGATGCCCGCACGGATGCGATCTATTTTCAGGATCAATTTTCCTATTTTGATCGTTTCTTTGGAACGTTGGGTCTTCGGATCGACGATCACCAGGGGTTCGGTTCAGAAATGACCTACCGCATCGCGCCCGCCTATCTGCATCGCGAGACGGGAACAAAAATTCGCGGCGCTTATGCAAAAGGCTTCAAGGCCCCGGCCTTGTTTCAGCTTTTCGGCAGTTCGATTTCCGGATTCGGCGTTTTTAGCGGCAATCCGGACCTCAAGCCCGAGGTCAGCCGCGGCTGGGAATTTGGCCTGGATCAGCCCTTCCTTGACGACCGGTTGGTTTTCAGCGTCACCTATTACGACAACGAGATCAAAAACCTGATCTCAAGCACCGCGACGACGAACGTCAATGTCGGCGTCGGCGAAACCCACGGGGTTGAAGTTTCCCTTACGGCAAAAATTCTTGAAAACCTCGACGCCGGTGCAAGCTATGCCCATACCCGGGCCCAGAACGGCATCACGCATCAGGAATTGTTGCGCAGGCCGTTGAACAAGGCGACGTTCGACCTGGCATATCAGCCGGTCACGGCGTTGGTGCTTAGCTTTGAAGGCTCCTATATCGGCCGCCGCCACGACATCGATGCGTCGACCTTCGGGCGCATCAAGGACCCCGGCTATTTTGTTGCCAACGTTGCCGCGTCCTATGAACTGGCGGAAGGCTGGCAGGCCTTTGGCCGGGTCGAGAATTTGTTTAGCAAAACCTACGAAGATCCAGACGGTTTCGAACAGCCGGGCTTCGCCTTTTTCCTGGGCGTGAAAAAATCGTTGGAGGTTTTCTAATGATGCGGCGGCGTATGCGCGGCCTTCTTGCCATGGCCCTGGGCCTGGTGATGGGGGGCTCTGCTTACGCCGCCGATTCTCGGTCGGAACGCATCGTCTCTATCAATTTATGCGCGGATCAACTGCTTTTGTTGCTTGTCGAGCCGGAACGCATCCGCTCCTTAAGCTATTTTGCACTTGACCCGGACGAATCCTATTTTGCCGAACGGGCGGCAAGCCATCACATCAACCATGTAACGGCGGACGAGGTGCTGGCGCTGGAACCCGATTTGGTGCTGGCCGGTGCGTATACGAAACGCTCCACCGTCGATTTGCTGAAGCGCGAGGGGGTGCGGGTTGTCGAAATTGCCGTGCCGGCAAGCCTGTCGGAGGTGCAGCGCCAGTTTCGCAGGGTGGCGGATTTGTTGGGGGCAAGGCCCCGGGCCGAACGCCTGCTTGCCGAGATGACGCAAAGGCTGGACGCGGTTCCTTCTCGCGACAAAGGCAAAAGGCCCCTGGCGGCGGTTTATTTCGCCAACGGCCTGACGGCGGGGAAGGGGACGCTGATGGATGATGTCATGCGCCATGCCGGGATCGAAAATTTGGCGACGCGTCTTGGCATCCAAGGATATGGCACCCTTTCCCTTGAAAGCCTTCTGGTGGCGGAGCCGGACATGCTTGTTTTTGGCCACATCTCGCCGGAAGACCCGTCGCTTGCGCGCATGACCCTTGAGCATCCCGCTTTTCGCAATCTGCGCGAGCGTGTCACGACGGTGGCGTTGCCGCGGCGGATCTGGACCTGTTGGGGGCCCTTCACGGCGGAATGGGTGGAACGCCTGGCGGTGGCGCGGCCATGACGCAAATTTCTTCATCCAATACGCTTTCCCTCGACGTGGCGAAGACGCGTCCGCTTTTTCCGCTGGTAGCGGGGCTTAGCCTTGCCTTGCTGGTGCTGGCCGGGCTTTCCCTAACCCTTGGCAAGGTCGAGGTGCCGCTTGTTGAGGCGGCGCGCGGAATTTTTGCGAAGGACCCGCCGCTCGCAACCATTCTGTTGGTCGAGATTCGTCTGCCGCGTTTGATTCTGGCCCTTCTCGTCGGCGGCACCCTGGGCCTATGCGGCGCGACGCTTCAGGGCCTGCTTCGCAATCCGCTTGCAGCGCCGGGTCTGATCGGGGTTTCCAGTAGCGCCGCCCTTGGCGCCGTTCTCATGCTCTATTTCGGATTGGCGCAAAGCTTTCCGCTGGCGCTGCCTATCGGTGGCATCACCGGCGCGTTGATCGTCGTGTTGCTCATCTATGGCATCGCCGGGCGCGATTCGAGCGTGCTGACCTTAATTCTCGCAGGCGTCGCCATCAGCAGCCTTGCCGCGGCGTTGACCTCGCTCGCACTGAACCTGGCGCCGAGCCCCTATGCGGCCTACGAAATCGTCTTTTGGCTGCTGGGCTCGCTTGCGGATCGCAGTTTCGATCACGTGGCGCTTGTCGCGCCGCTGATGGCGGTTGGCTGGCTGATGTTGTTGAGCACCGGCCGCGCCCTGGATGCGCTTTCCCTGGGCGAGGAAACCGCTGCAACGCTCGGCTTTCATTTGCAGCGCGTGCGCTTCGCCGCCATCGTCGGCACCGCCCTTGCGGTTGGCGCCGCCGTTTCGGTAACCGGCGGCATCGCCTTTATCGGGCTGGTCGTGCCCCATCTGCTGCGCCCCCTCGTCGGGCATCAGCCAAGCCGGTTGCTTGGCGTCAGCGCCCTTGGCGGCGCCGTGCTTTTGCTGGCCGGCGATATCGCCGTTCGTCTTCTTTCGCCGGGGCTTGAACTGAAACTCGGCGTCTTGACCGCAATCATCGGCGCGCCGTTCTTCCTCTATCTCATTTTAAAGACCCGGAGGGAGATGCGATGAGCCTGATCGAAGGCCGCGCCCTTTCGGTTCGCTTCGGGGATTTGGCCGTTCTCGACGGCGTCGATTTTGCGGCAAATCCGGGCGAGCTGATCGGCCTGATCGGCGAGAACGGTGCCGGCAAGACGACGCTGCTGCGGGTGCTGGCGGATTTGCAGGCGCCGGGGGGTGGCGAGGTGCGGTTTCGTGGCCAGGCGGTCGGCGGCATCCCGCGTCAGGCCTATGCGCGCGAGATGGCCTATCTGCCCCAGGGTGCGGAAAGCCATTGGCCGTTGGAAGTGCGCCACCTGGTGGCCCTGGGCCGGCTTCCCCATCGCAATCCCTGGCAGCCCTTGGCCAAGGAAGATTTTGAACGCATCGCCACCGTGCTGCGCTGGACGGATACGGCCCATCTTGCGAACCGCACGGTCACAACGCTTTCCGGCGGCGAACGGGTCCGCGTCATGCTGGCCCGCGCCCTTGCCGCCGACCCAAAGCTTTTATTGGCGGACGAGCCGGTCGCGTCGCTCGATCCCTTTCATCAATTGCAAATCATGGAATTGCTTCGCGACATCGCCAGACAAGGCGCCTGTGTTTTGGTGGTTCTGCACGATTTGACCCATGCGGCGCGCTTTTGCGACCGGTTGCTGCTGCTGCACGAAGGAAACGTCATGGCGGACGGGGCGCCCGCTTCCGTGCTGACGCCCCAGAACTTGGAAAAAGCCTTTGCCATTTCGGCGCAATATGGCGAGCGCGACGGCGCGATGTACCTGCTGCCCTGGCAGCGGCTTCGCCTGTGCGAAGACGAAAGCGGGGGGCATCCATGACGATCCCGCCGGTCCGCATCGCCGCCTATTTCTTTTCGGCCTTCGTCCATGCCGGCGTCGTTGGCGCTGCGTTGCTGGTTCCCGATTACCAGCCGCCGCGCATCGCCGAACGCGCGGCCATCGAGGTCGACCTGGTCGCCGGCCTGCCGGGTGGCCGGTTGGAAAACGCGGCGAAGGACCCGGTCGACGCGGCGCCGTCAAAGGCCGTAAAGGCCGTGCGCGAAAAGAAACAGGCGCCCAAAGCCGTAGACGCAATGACCCGGCAGGCGTCCTTGCCCGAAGCCGCGCAACGCCGGCCCGATCTTGCCGCTACTCCGGCGCCCTTGCCGCCGCCATCGCCCCGGAGCGAAAAAACGGCGCCGCCATCGCCGCCGGTGACGCGGGCCGCCCTTTCCCCATCTGCGGGGGCGGTGCCCAGCAAGGCGGCCGCAAAAGCGGCGGAGCCCGGCCCCGGCGTGGCGCCCAGCCTGCTCGCGAATCCCAAGCCGCCATATCCGAAGCGGGCGCGGAAGGGGGGGATCGAAGGCCGGGTTTTGCTGCGCGTTCGGGTGGACGTTGCCGGCAACAGCGCGACCGTAAAAATGCTTCGAAGCAGCGGCCATGCCATGTTGGATACGGCGGCGGTGAAAGCGGTGCGGAAATGGCGTTTTGTGCCGGCGCAGCGCAACGGCGTGCCGGTGGCGGCGACCCTCGATATTCCGATTGCGTTTCAAATAAAGAATTGAAGTGGCGTTACGCCTTTTCCCGAAGGCGCCGGATCAGGCTCGACGTATCCCATCGCGCGCCGCCCATCTCGGCAATCTCGGCATAGAAGCGATCGACGAGTTCGGTAACGGGTAGTTCTGCGCCAATCTTTTCCGCTTCGCGAAGGCAGATCGCCAAATCCTTTTGCATCCATTGGACCGCAAAGCCGAAATCAAATTCGTCGCGCAGCATCGTTTGGGCGCGGTTGTCCATCTGCCAGGATTGGGCGGCGCCCTTCGAGAGGACGTCCACGACTTTTCCCATGTCGAGGCCGGCCCGCCTGCCAAAATTCAGCCCCTCCGCAAGGGCTTCGATCAGGCCCGCCGCGCAAATCTGGTTCACCATCTTCGCCAATTGGCCGCTTCCGGCTTCGCCCATATGCAGAATGGTTTGCGCATAGGCCGCTAGGACCGGTTTCGCCTTGTCGAAATCGGCCGCTTCGCCGCCGGCCATCACCGTCAGGCTGCCTTTTTGCGCGCCCGCTTCGCCGCCGGAGACGGGCGCGTCGAGAAAGCCGACACCTTTCGCCTTCGCCGCCGCTGCAAGCTCGCGCGCGATCTCCGCCGAGGCCGTCGTATGGTCGATCAGGGTCGCGCCTTTCCCCATGCCGGCAAGGGCGCCGGTTTTGCCCAGGGCGGCCTTGCGCAAATCCGCATCGTTGCCGACACAGAGGCAGACGAAATCCGCGTCCTTTGCTGCCTCGCGGGGGCTTTTTGCGAGCGCACCATCGTATTCGGCAATCCAGGCTTCGGCTTTCGAGGGTGTGCGGTTCGCTACTGTCACCGGATGGCCGGCGCGTGCCAGATGCCCGGCCATCGGAAAACCCATGACGCCCAGACCGATAAAAGCAAGGCGCGCCATGATGAGGCCGTTAAACTTTTTGCCAGTGACAGGTCAGGCGCAAATCTTCGGTCGTGTTCACGACCGTGGCAATGCAAGCGTCCGCCCGCTCTTCCGGGATCCATACGGCAAAGCGGATAAGATATTGGTCGCCCTCGGCGCGCGGCGCCTTCTCGGCGTGCAGGCCGACGATGTTCGCTTCGTATTGCACAAAGACTTCGGAAAGCCTGGCGATCAGGCCCGGACTGTCTCCGCCGCTCACGCGGATGTAATGGGTGAGATGGCCGGAAGGCCCATGGACGGAAGGAAGATCAAAACCGCTTACCGTGATTTTGGCGTCGTCGCCGATTTCTGGCAACGCCTTCAAATCCTGCTCGACCGTTTCGGCCGTCACCCCATCCGGCGCTTC